>JAFGIC010000278.1 GCA_016929815.1 Deltaproteobacteria bacterium | reverse complement strand
TATTTTTTGGGGGGGAAGATAATGGTTGCATTGGAAAAGAGACAATATCCACGTGTTGACTCCGCGAACCTTTCCTATGTCTATCTTGATAAAAACAATCAGGTGATAGACCACGGCACAGGTAAGACCAGAAATATTTCAGAAGGGGGTTTTTTAATTGAAACGGACCTGGAATTGAAAAATAGATACAGCGTGATAGCATCCATTGAACTCCCTGAAGAGATAGTTGAACTTCAAGGTGAGGTTGTTCACTGCACCAAGCTAGACAGTGGAAAATATCTTGCCGGTGTCATGATTAAGGATATTTCTAAAGGCGGTAAACCTCTCTGGAAAAGGTTGATTAGTATGCTTCTGGATAAATAGGCCCTATAGTGCCGATTATTAAAAAAATATGCTGTCAATTTTCTGACATGCACTTGTGGTAAAAAGGCCTTTGGAAGGAAAGAGTGCCTTTTTGTCTCAATCAGACAAATCCTGCGGCAGACCCTGACAAGGAAACCAACCCTGTTTTTAATCATCATTAAGCACCCCGCACCCTGTGACGAGGGGCTTTTTCCTGTCATTGTTTTCCTGCATCTCTGCTCACATACAAGGGGACTGACCTTGTTTATTAATCTGAAATATTCTTTATTATGGCATATCTGTTGCATAAATCCTGTTAGGATAACAGTATATTAAACAAGACTATTCAGGTCCTGCTTTACGGATATTCAATAGGATAAATAAGGTTGATGCATGAGACTAAGTGTAAAAATAATGCTTATAATCTGCGGGATCTTTCTGGCGATGGTCTTCCTTTTTCACAACATCACCACAAGGGTTATCCTCGGCAGTTTTGAACGCCTCGAAGAACAGAATATCATAACAAACATTGACAGGGTGGTGAATACACTGAAACAGGATTTTACGGCCCTGGAATCAACAGGCGGCGACTGGGGCGCATGGGGTGAGACCCGCGACTTTTTAACGGATATGAGCAGGCATTATATAGATGACAATCTAAGTATTACTACGCTGGAAAATCTCAATTTGAATTTCATCCTCTATCTCGATAACAACGGAAGGCCCCTGTATGCATTCGGGATTAAATTCGGTGAGGAGACACAGGAGGACCCTGTTTCAACGGAACTGATTGAACTTATACGGGGACATGAAGCATTTTATACACACAGTAACGCAGAGGATGCAAAGACGGGCGTCATACTCCTGTCTGAAGGGATGGCCCTTATGACAGCCTGGCCGATCTCAAATAATGAAATGGAAGGCCCTGTCTCAGGGACACTTGTCATGGGCCGCTATTTAGGGGATGAAGATGTAAAGTCCCTTGAGAAACGCACACAGCTTGAGGTTGTAATTGAGCGCACAGATAATTATCAGGCACAGGATGACATCAAGGCTGCCGGGGCTGAGTTGCTCAAGGGCAATGAGGTCGCGATTAACCGTGATCTCCCTGATAAGATCTCGGGTTATGCATTTTTAAAGGATATATATGGGAAGGATTCTCTGATTATCAAGGTCAGCACACCCAGGAGCATATTCAATCAGGGACTGACAACCACGGATTATTTCAGATGGGTGCATCTTATAGTCGGATTGATAGTCTTCGCAGCCCTTTTAATAATACTGCAGTTTGCAGTTGTAAGGCCTATATTAAGGCTGAAAAATCATGCCCTTTCGGTAGCAAAAAGCGGCGACCTCTCAATGCGTCTTTCTTTTAGAAGCAGGGATGAAATCGGGGCCCTTGCGGGCGCATTTGACAGGATGCTTGAACAGCTTTCCGAGGCACGGGACCGGCTTATGGAACAATCCTATTATTCAGGCATAGGCGAGATGGCTTCCGGTGTGCTTCATAATATAAGGAATATCATGACACCCATGGTGGGTCAGATTGATAAGATAAAAGAAAGGATTAACGAAGCGCCTGTTGATAATATTGAACAGGCTGTAAAGGAATTGAATGCGGACAATCTGGAAGAAGAACGCGAGAGGTCATTGAAAAGATACATGCAACTGGCTTGTTCCCGGATAGGGGGTGTTTGCAGTGATATAGCCAACAGCATCACCATAATAATGGAACAGGCTAATCACATAGAAGACGCCCTCTCTCAGCATGAAAAATTCGGGAATTTTAAAAAGGCAATAGCGCCTCTCAGCGTTCAGAAGATTATCAACGGGGCTGTCGATCTTATGCCTAAGTCATTGAGGGATGCGGTGGATATTGAGATGGATCAGGGCCTTTCAGGATTGCCCCTTGTCTATGCTGAAAGTGTGATATTGACACAGGTTGTCGCCAATCTGCTCAATAATGCCACTGAATCCATATTGAGAAAAGGGACTAAAAGGGGTAATATATGGATCAGCGGGACCTATGAAACGGAAGGGGATGTTCAAAAGGTCCACATTACAATAAGGGATAACGGTGAAGGCATTCACAGGGACAACCTGAAGAAGATTTTTAACCGCGGATATTCAACCAGGGTTCCAAAGTCTGCCGGCTTGGGACTTCACTGGTCCGCCAATGCCCTGTCTGCGATAAATGCGGAAATCTATTCTGAGAGCGAGGGGATCGGTCTCGGGAGCAGTTTCCACATTAAGTTGCCGGCGGTGAGAAATTAAAGACCCTTCGGTATTTTAAATAAACGGAGGAGGGTGATTATTTATGGTGATGATTTATGAATGAAGACAAGACCGGCAATTTCAGGGTCCTTGCGGCCGACGATGAGGAACTAATTTTAAAGGTTTACAGGGATATCCTTTTAAAAAAGATAGATGATGCGTCTCTTTCAGAGATCTCGGATCTTGAGGCGCAGTTGTTCGGAAAGAAAAAACCGGAGCCTGCGCCGGGGTATTCCTTTGAGCTTGTTACCTGCCGTCAGGGTGATGAGGCGATTGCCGCGGTCAGGCAGGCTATTGAAGAGGATAACCCTTTTTCCCTTGCATTGCTTGATATAAGGATGCCTCCTGGCCCCGATGGAGTGAAGACGGCAGAGGCAATCAGGGCGCTGGACCCCTTGATTGAGATATTGATGGTAACAGGCTATTCAGATGTTGATCCGCGGGAAATAGCTCAGCGGGTTCACCCGCCTCATAAATTATTATATATCCAGAAGCCATTTCATCCCCAGGAGATATACCAGTTTGTATGCACATTGTGCGCAAAATGGAAAAATGAGGCCTTTATCAGGAATTATAATGAGAGACTCCTGTCCCACATAGAAGAACAGACAACAGAACTTAAAAAGGCAAACCAGGAATTGCGCGAGGAAATCAGGGTCAGAGAAGAGTCTGAAACGGCGCTGAGGGAAAGCGAAGAAAAATTCCGAGACCTTTTTGAAAAGAGTTCGGATCATCTTTATCTGCATGACTTGGAGGGGAACCTTATCAGTACAAATCTGGCATTTAAGAACGAATGCGGTTACGATGAGGAATACCTTAATTTCAGGAATATAAGGGATCTTATCCCGGACAGATACAGGGATAAGTTTGATGAATACCTTAAAAGAATAGTTGAAAAGGGTTATGACGAAGATATTATGATACTCCGCACCGGTAACGGGAAGGAGCTTGTTTTAGAATGCAAGAATTCCCTGATCCGTGATTCTGAAGGAAAGCCGGTAGCTGTCAGAGGCGCAGGAAGGGATATAAGTGAACGATTAAAGATCGAAGAACAGAAGCATAATCTCGAGGTGCAGCTTATGCGCATGCAGCGCATGGAGGCTCTCGGGACACTTGCAGGAGGCATTGCCCACAACTTCAATAATCTGCTTATGGGCATACTCGGGAACTCATCTCTGGCATCCCTCGAGATTGATGCAAATCACAATGTACAGAAGAACCTGGAGAATATCAGAACACTCGTTGAAAGCGGATCGAGGCTGACAAGACAGCTTTTTGATTATTCCAAAAGTGAGGCAAATGTGGTTCGTACCACCGATCTGAACATGGTCATTAAAAAGACTGCCGAGGCATTTGGGGGGTCAAGAAACGATATTCGCATTCATTATCAGCTTGAAGATGCCTGTAACATAGACGCTGACAGGGGACAGATCGAGCAGGCTTTATTCAATTTCTTTATTAATGCAGGTGATGCGATGCCGTCAGGTGGCGATATCTTCCTGGAGACAAGGATTGTTTCGCATCTTGAGATCGTTGGGGAACCCTCTGATGTCAAGGCAGGAGATTATGTGCGACTGATAATCAAGGATACAGGGGTCGGCATGGATGAAGAGACGAAGGGACATCTTTTTGAGCCTTTTTTCACTACAAAGGGTTTTGTCAAAGGGACCGGGCTCGGCTTGGCATCTGCTTACGGGATTATCAAGGCGCACGGAGGATATATACATGTAATATCTGAAAAGGGTGAAGGAGCTTCATTCAGCATTTACCTGCCTGTGTCAATAAAAAAGATTACTTCTGAAGAACACGAAGGACAGGATATCGCCTATGGGACGGAGACTGTTCTGCTTGTTGACGATGAGAATATAGTGCTGGAAACAAGCGAGCAACTGCTTCGTTATCTGGGATACTCCGTAATCAAGGCCCAGGGAGGCAGGGAGGCTATTGAGATATTCAGTTCCAAGAGAGGTCAGATAGATCTTGTGATCCTTGACCTTATCATGTCTGATGTAAGGGGTGAAATTGTCTTTGACACCCTGGTCAAGATAAAGAAAGACGTCAAGGTCATCCTGTCGAGCGGCTACGGCATTGACGACAAGACCCGGGATATTATCAATCGGGGCTGCAAGGGCTTTATACAAAAACCTTTCGATATAAAGGATCTTAGTTTAATGATCAGTGAGATTCTGAAAGAGAAATCTTAATTGTTCTTTTTTGATCCCTTCCTTATGTCCCCCATCCTCCTTTTTATTTCCTTCTCCATGCCTCTGTCGGTCGGTTTGTAGTATGCCCGGTTATTTATCCCTTCCGGGAGATATTCCTGCGCCACCCAGGCGCCGGGGTAGTTGTGCGGGTAAAGGTATCCCCGGCTGTAACCGAGTTTTTTCATGAGCCCTGTGGGTGCGTTTCTTATGTGCAACGGCACGGGCAGGGGGCCGGACCTGTTTATCTCCTCCTTTACGGCCTTTTCAGCCAGATAAAGGGCGTTGCTTTTGGGGGCCGATGCAAGATATACGGCAGCCTCCATAAGGGCCAGTTCCGCCTCGGGCGGGCCCACTTTTTGCCACGCATCAAAGGCCGCCAACGCCACCTGAAGGGCGCCGGGGTCTGCAATGCCTATGTCCTCGGAAGAGAAACGTATCATTCTTCTTGCTATGAATAGCGGATCCTCTCCTGCCTCAAGCATCCTGTAGAGCCAATAGACAGAGGCATTAACATCACTGCCCCTGAGACTCTTATGAAATGCCGAAATGATGTTATAGTGCTCTTCGCCATCCTTGTCATAGGGGAGGGCCTTGCGGCTTAAGGCCTCCTCCACGTTTTCAAGATCCAGGATCTTGGGCGTCTTATCGCCGGCCCTGACATAGTTAACCGCTGCCTCAAGGTTATTAAGTGCTACCCTTGCATCGCCTGAAGATATGTCAACGATAAAGTCCAGGGCTTGAGGACGGATCTCCATGTCAGGGTCTTTCAAGCCGGACTCCTTGTTTTCAATGGCCCGAAGCAGGATAGTATTCAGATCCTCCTTTTTAAGGGGGTGAAGGATCATGACCCTTGCCCTAGAAAGCAGTGGGGGGATTACCTCGAAGGACGGGTTCTGGGTAGTGGCGCCAACGAGTACAATAAGACCGTTTTCAACATGGGGGAGAAAGGCATCCTGCTGCGCCTTGTTGAACCTGTGGATTTCGTCAACGAAAAGGATAGTGGATTTACCCGAACTTTGCCTGATGCCTTCTGCCTCCGCAACGATATCCCTGAGTTCCTTTAAACCGGATGTTACGGCGGAAAAGGCCCTGAAGGGGTTTTCCGTATATTTCGCGATAAGCCTTGCCAGTGTGGTTTTTCCTGAACCGGGAGGCCCCCAGAATATGACGGAAAAGATATGTCCGGATTTAAGCGCCCGAATAAGGGCGGACTTGGGACCCAGGAGATGATCCTGTCCGAGTATGTCTTCCAACCTCTCCGGTCTTACCCTTTCTGCCAGGGGAGTGTCTCCGGCTGCCATATCTAACTTTTCTCCGCCAGGATTTCCAAGATCCGTTTTACGTTTGGATTAACATCCAGAGGTTTATTAATAATAAGGTCTGCTTCAAGCCCATAACGACGATCAGTTCCTGATATCTCCCCGGCATCCACAATAAGCGCGATGGATATTCCGGGGGCGGTTTTCCTGGCCTTTCTAATAAAGGCGTCTCTTTCCATGTTTAAAGCAGCGTCATCGGCTATCAGCATATCAAAAGACATGTTTTTCAATTTTGCCAGGCCTTCAGGGGCGTTAACGGCCTTTGTTATCCTGCATCCCTTGATCTTCAGGGGGTGGGACAGGACCTCTCTTGCAATATCATTTTCCTGTATTATCATGATCTTCGAGTTTGTGATCTTTTTTCTGCGGTTTTTTATCCCGGTTGCCGGCTTCTGTCCTGTTATGGGTATTCGGACATGGAATATTGCCCCGTCGGCGTCACGGCTTGTGAATTCAATATCGCCTCCGTGTCTTTTTACAATTGAACTGGAAATGCTGAGGCCGAGTCCCATTGCCCCTTTTTTTGTTGTAAAGAAGGGGTCAAAAATCCTCTCCTTGTAACTTTCCCGGACGCCTGTCCCATTGTCCTGTATGTAAACATGGGCATCGCCGTTATTGTCCTCTGTCGTTATATAGATGTCGCCTCCATCAGGCATCGCCTCAATAGCGTTCCTTATTAATTGAAAGAGGGCATTTGTGATGCCTTTAATATCGCCTTCAATGAAGGAGGACGATCTGGGATAGGATTTGAGCGACAACTTTATTCCGCGTTGCCCTGCCAATTCCCTGCACAGTCCTTCCGCGGATTGGATTGCAGTGTCAACTGCCTTGTTAAGGCTGAAAATAATCGGGGACTGTTTGGCCTTGCCTGTTTCTGCAATAATCTCAAGCCCATCGTTTACATTAAGGGCCTTTGACAGGGCATTTTCCAGTCTGTTAAACAGCTCCTCAATCCTTTTATTTCCGAGCTTGCCGTGCGCCTTGAATTCTCCTGAGGCCTCAAGAATGATATCTAAAAATGGCCCGAGTTTATCCCTTACGCCTGCGGCCATGGTAGTAATGGTATCCATTCTTTCGTTTTTGGCCGTTTCCTGCTCCTTTTTAAGCCTTTCCTTAATGGATGTGGCAATCAAAAGGAACGCGGTCCTGTTATGGAACCTTATACGCCTGCATCTTACCTCATAATAAGCGGGCATGCCGGATGATGCAGCAATGCGGGCCTCATATTGATCAGGGGATATGCGAAGAGACTCCCATAATCCATGGATCTTTTTTACGTATTCCCTGTCGTCTGGATGTATGAGATCCAGGAAGTCAGTGCCGATGATATCCTCATGCCTGTATCCGAGATTTGCCAGTATGGTATTATTTGCCCGCAAAATCTTCCGGTCCTGCAGGAGAAAAAGCCCTGCCGGCATACTTTCCAGAAGTGTCTCATTTCTCGCCATTGACCTCAGGGTTTCCGCGTTATCCTTTCTCAGGGAAATTAATTTCGCCTTGAGTTCATCATTTTCCTGCTTAAGCCTTTTCAGGCGCGATTGAAACAGCTCTCTTTGTTTGTCCTGCATAATGCCTTATGATTACATGAAAAAATATTTTTTACCTGGGGCATTATATGCCGCAGCCCCGTCAAAGAAGCGGATTGTTTGGAATTTCAGAAAATGGACTTGATGACTTTCCGGATATGCCTTATCATACCGAAATTAAATTCCCTGACAAGGCAAAAATGATATTATATAGTAAAATTAAATTACAGGTTAAAAATTATTTTAAGTGAAATGAGGAAATAGTGACAGGCAAATCAAATTTTGTAAACCTTCATGTCCATACGGAATTCAGCCTTCTGGATGGGGCCATAACCATCAAGGGGTTGTTGAAAAAGGCCGGTGAGACGGGCATGGATAGTGTGGCCATCACGGATCATGGGAATATATTCGGGGCAGTCCAGTTTTTTGATAATGCGAAAAAGGCCGGCATCAAGCCTGTCCTGGGGTGCGAGATGTATGTAGCCCCGGGAGACCGCAGGGACAAATCCCCGTCAAAGGATGGACAGCCCAATGCCTATCACCTGATATTGCTGGTTATTAATGAAATCGGCTACCGTAACCTCAGCCGGCTTGTAACCCTTGGGCATCTTGAGGGATTTTATTATCACCCCAGGGTTGATATGGAACTGCTCAGGGAATATAACGACGGTCTTATTGCCTTCTCGGCATGTCTTAAGGGGGCGGTTCCCTATTATATTAACGCGGGAAGGACCGATATAGCCATAGAGAAGGCAAAGGAACTTGCATCCATTTTTGATAATGACCGCTTTTATCTTGAGGTTCAGGCCAACAAGCTGCCTGAACAGGAGAAGGTGAACAGGAAACTGAGGGAGTTATCGCGCGACCTCTCAGTACCCCTGGTTGCCACGAATGACTGTCATTACCTTAACAGGGCCGACGCTGAGGCGCACGATGCCCTCCTGTGCATACAGACCGGAAAGACAATTGATGATACCAAGAGGATGAAGTTCTCTAATGATGAATTCTTTTTTAAGTCCCGCGAGGAGATGGAGGCATCCCTTGGGGAGGGATACAAGGATGCCCTTGACAATACCGTCGATATAGCCCGCCGCTGTGTCTATGAGATGGAATTCGGGAATTATAAGTATCCTGTATTCAACGGACACGGCAAAAAGGATCTGAATGAACTTATAGCGGAGGAGGCAAGGGCCGGACTGGAGATGAGGCTTAAACAGAGGGAGAAGGAGGAAGGTCCTATATCTCCGGAGCTCAGAAGGCAATATGAGGACAGGCTGGAGTATGAGCTGGAAGTCATTACAAAGATGGGGTTTTCAGGTTATTTTCTTATTGTGGCGGACTTTATCGATTATGCCCGTAAGGCAGATATCCCCGTCGGGCCCGGGAGGGGGTCAGGGGCCGGGTCGCTGGCAGTCTATTGTCTGGGGATAACGAATCTTGATCCCATAAAGTACGAACTTATCTTTGAAAGGTTTCTGAACCCGGAACGCATAAGCATGCCTGATATTGATGTTGATTTCTGTATGAACGGGAGGGATGAGGTCATCAGATATGTCTCTGAAAAATACGGGAAAGAGAATGTGGGACAGATAATCACCTTCGGAACCATGAAGGCAAGGGGAGTTATAAGGGATGTAGGCCGGGTGCTTAACATCCCCTATAATGAGGTGGACAAGATCGCCAAGCTGGTGCCGGAAGGCCCGAAGGTGAGTCTTGAAAAGGCAATAGAAGAGGAGCCTGCATTAAGACAACTGGAACATGGCCAGGAGAGCGAAAAGAAACTTCTCAAGATCTCGCGCTCACTTGAGGGGCTGTCCAGGCATGCATCAACTCATGCCTCGGGCGTTGTGATATCGGACAGGCCCCTTGTGGATTATCTCCCGCTCTTCAAGGGGACAAACGACGAAATAATGACCCAGTTTACAATGGACCAGATAGAAAAGCTGGGTCTTATAAAATTTGATTTTCTGGGGCTGAAGACCCTTACCGTAATAAAACACACGCTTAAGCTGATAGAGGGCTCTACAGGCAAGAAGATAGACATCGATAATATTCCCCTTAATGATGAAAAGACACTAAGGCTCTGCCAGGAAGGAAATACCACCGGGGTGTTCCAGCTGGAAAGCGGAGGCATGAAGGACCTCCTGAGGAGCCTGAAGCCGGAGGTCTTTGAGGACCTTGTGGCCCTTGTAGCCCTTTACAGACCGGGCCCTATGGACTGGATACCGGACTACATAGACGGCAAACACGGAAGGAAGAAACCCAAATATCTGCACCCGAAGCTGGAGCCCATACTTTCAAAGACCTATGGTGTAGCCATCTATCAGGAACAGGTGATGCAGATAGCGCGTGATCTTGCGGGGTTTTCTATGGGTCAGGCCGATGTCCTCAGGAAGGCCATGGGGAAAAAGAAGGCGGATCTTCTGGCAGAACAGAAAGATAAGTTTATAAAGGGCTGCGAGGCCAACGGTATCAATCGTGAACTTGCTGAAAAGGTGTTCAATTTCATTGAACCCTTTGCAGGATATGGCTTTAACCGTTCCCATGCCGCATGCTATGCCCTTATAGGTTTTCAGACCGCCTACCTGAAGGCCCATTTCCCGGTAGAGTTCATGACGGCCCTCCTCACCCAGGATATGGGAGTCCAGGATAAGACCATTAAAAATATAGCCGAGTGCAGGGAGATGGGTATAAAAATCCTGCCTCCTGATATAAATGAAAGCCAGGCGGATTTCTCGGTTGCGGGTGACGGGATACGTTTCGGGCTTGCCGCGGTTAAAAACGTTGGGATAAAGGCAGTGGAATCCATTATTGAGGCCAGGCAACATGGCGGACAATTTAAGGACCTTTCGGATTTTTTTACGAGGATTGAAGGAAGCAAGGTGAACCGCAGGGTGCTTGAGGGGCTTATCCAGTGCGGGGCCTTTGACTTTACAGGCATACACAGGGCGAAGCTATTTGCGTCCCTCGATTCCATAATAAAATTCTATGGCGGGTCCCGTGACCCCAACCAGCTGTCGATATTTTCTTCCATTGCAGGGAATAATAAAGGGTTCAGCGGGATGCTTGAGCTTGCGGATATAGAGGAGTGGGAGCAGAGGGAGAAGCTTAAAAGGGAAAAGGATGCCCTGGGATTTTATATCACAGGACATCCCCTTGATGAATATAAGAGAGAGGCAGGCCTTTTCGCTACACACACGGTAGAAGGAATCCTGAATCTGAAGGAGAAGGCTGAGGTAAAGGCAGCGGGGATTATTGAGAACCTGAAGATGAAGAGGACTAAAAAGGGCGATATGATGGCGATACTGGACCTTGAGGACCAGACAGGTTCTATTGAGGTTATAATATTCCCGGATGCCTACGGTAAATATTCCGTTTTTTTAAAGAGCGAAGATCCCCTGCTGATAACCGGTATTGCGGAGGTTGATGAAAACAGGAGCAAGATTATTGCGAAGGAGATCGAATCGCTGGAGAGACTGCGTCTAAAAGCAGTGAAGACTGCTGAAATTGGCCTTGATGGCGGCGCTGTGTCAAAGGCCCAACTGGAGGAGATAAGAGACATCTTTTTCAGAAATCCCGGTGAATGCCCGGTCCTCTTCAGGATGGACATGGGAGAAGGGACAAAAGATTTCCTTATTGCACCTGACAGCCATTACAGGATATCGCCGACAAGTGAGATGCTGAAGGAAGTGGAAGGATTAACGGGACAAAGGGTTGTGTTGAGGTATGAATAGATAAGGCGCAAGGCGCAAGGCGCAGGGCGCAAGGAAAAGCAAAGGAAGAATAGACTGGAGGCGCAAGGCGCAGGGTGCAAGGCTCAAGGTAAAGCAAAAGGAAGAATAGATTAGAGGCGCAAGGCGCACACCCGCCTTCGTCTTAAAAGGCAGGGCTATGGCGGGCAGGAGGCGCAGGGGGCAGTCATAATGGGTGCAGTGAGCAAGGCAAAATGGGTTTATCTTGGATACATGAACCCTGAATCTGAAGGTATTTGATTATTTTTTCTCCGTCTTCAAGTCCGGGGGATAGGCATATTTTGAGTCTATTTCATAGGTCCATGGCAGCCCCCACCATTGCCATCCCGAGTGATGGCGCTGCTGATATCCCTGTATCTTATTTCTTTTTGCCAGTTGACGATAATACTTGTTCAGGTCTTCGTCCTCATAGGTTGGGAACTCCGGCCCCTCGAATCCGTCTTTAATATCATATATATTTTTATACCCCTCCTTTAAAAGCTCCTCGGCAGCAAGGGCGCTTATAACCCCGTCCCTGGAAAGGATCAGGAGGTTGTCCGTTTTCCTGAAGACCTTGCTTATCTCCGTAAGGAATGCCTTGTTTTTAATGGTTTGGTATTCATATTTTTCATTGTTTATAATCAGGGTGTCGGTGGAAATCATATAGGGGAAATGATAGGCATTAGCCGGGTGGCCGACATACTGATATTCCGCCCTTGTCCTTACATCGATCAGGAATGTATTAGGGATGGTATTCAGTTTATCATATGCCTCTATGCTCAGGATCTTGGTAATCTCCTGGGCGCAGGCCTTGCCCCCCGGCAAGGAAAATACGGAAAGACATGCCGCTGTATAAACAAACAGAAGCATATAAATCTTTTTCTTTTTCATATTATTCACCCTGTTTAATTTGTTGCAGCTGAGATCAGATAAAGAAATTGGATGCTCTTTTTAAAAAAGTTGTTAAAATGTTTGATTATATAAAGATTTTGTTGGATAAATAAACTATCATAGCTTTTCTTGTCAATGAAAAACTATCGGCAGCAACCATGAATGCTTAAGGCGGTTGCTGTAATATCTATAAAAATGATGATTGGATTCAAGTTATTCACGTGTCCGGTCGAACTGCTTTTAAGGATGCGTGATGTAGGTAACTTAACCGGTCTTAAGGCCTATTCACGGATCTGAAAATGGAACCGAGTAATGTATATTTCGCTGATCTTAGGGCGTCTTTCAGAACAAATCTCCTTTCCAAGGTAACTTCTCTGCTTGAGAGCATTAACCTTAAAGGGACAATCAGGCCCAGGGATCTGACGGCCATAAAACTGCACTTCGGCGAAAAAGGCAACCTTGCCTTTATCAGGCCGAATTTTATCCGAAGAATAGTGGACTATGCCAGGGAATGCGGGGCATATCCTTTTTTAACGGATACTAATACACTCTATACGGGCGCCAGGGGAAACAGCGTTTCTCATCTGAACACCGCCATTGAAAACGGATTTGCCTATGCGGTGGTTAATGCCCCGATTATTATAGCTGACGGGCTGATGGGAGGGGCCTACGAGAAGGTTGCAATAGATAAGGAAATAATTAAAGAGGCATTTATTGCGAAAGATATATATAATTCGGATTCGATTATTTCTGTAGCCCATTTTAAAGGTCATGAGGTCTCAGGATTCGGGGGCTCAATAAAAAACGTCGGCATGGGATGCGCGTCAAGGAGGGGCAAGCTGCAGCAGCACTCGGACCTCCTGCCCAAGATAAAGGTGAAGAAATGTATCGGCTGCGGAGATTGCGCGGAACACTGCGCCCAGTCAGCCATATCAGTTATTGAAAAAAAGGCTGTTATTGATCCGGAAAGGTGCGTAGGGTGCGGGGAATGCATTATTGTATGCCCCAACGGGGCCATTGACGTGCAATGGGGAAGGGACACCGCGCTCTTTCAAAAAAAGCTGGCTGAATATGCCTTTGCCGCGTTAAAGGGGAAAGAGAAGAGATCGGTCTTTATAAATTTTCTTCTCCAGATATCCCCGGCCTGCGACTGCGTGCCTTTCAATGACGCGCCCATTGTCAGGGACCTCGGCATCATGGCATCGAGGGATCCTGTTGCCGTTGACCAGGCGTCCGTGGACATGGTTAACCGGCAGGCCGGCCTTGATGGTTCATGCCTGAAGAGTAATAAGGAAGCCGGCGAAGATAAATTCCGTGGGGTTTATCCCGGGATTGACTGGAATATACAGCTTGAACACGCGGAAGAGATTGGACTTGGAACCCGTAAATATAAACTAATAGAAATATAATTATGACAGCGATACGATTATGGAACAGACATCTGTAAAGATCATGCAGTGCAAGTTTGCAAAAAGGGGTCAATTGACGGTTGATTGCATTGGTGTCGGGGTAGGCGTGGTATTGTATGATCGGGTAAAAAAGGTAGGCGTGGGTCTGCATGTCCTTGCCCCTCGTTCTGCAGTCTCAACTCCCCCTAATCCCGCCAAGTATGCCGATTCAGGAGTCCTTTACGCCGTGGAGATGCTGGCAAAGGAGGGCGGCCTTGCCAACCCTGTGGTAGCTATAGCGGGAGGCGCTGCCATGGAGGGATCCTTGTCAGGCGCCAGCATGGGGATCAAGGTTGTAGAGGCGGTAAAGGAGATGCTGTCAAAGGAAAAGCTCAGTATTGCAAAGGAAGATACGGGCGGATCAAGGATCCGTTCGATATTGCTGGATATTGACACAGGACAGATAAACTTCAGATAGAACGCCTGCTGTCGGGTAATATATTAATAGACCATCCAAGGATTGCTTGACATGAAAGTAAAATGTGAACTTTGCGGCAAAGAATACAATATCCCTGATGAACGGATTCCTCCGGACAGGACAATCTCCTTTCCGTGCCCGGCCTGCAAGAAGGGTGTTATAAATATTACCCTTAGATCAGAGGGGATTGATGTATCATCGCCGGTTGAAAGGCCCAGAAAAAAAGGGCCGTCTATTGATGTGGACAGGGATCTGCCGACCGGCGACGTCCTGAAAAAGATCATTCTGAACAGGTTGACCGAACTCCCTCCCATGCCCCAGGTGATGTTCAAGGCAAGGGAGATAATGAATGATCCTGCCTCCGGTTTCAGGGCGCTTGCCGAGATACTTGAGAAAGACCAGGCTATGGCTACAAGGGTATTGAGGCTTTCCAATTCCGCCTATTACGGTCTGGCGGGCAAGGTGACATCGGTGCAGCATGCTGCTGTGCTGCTGGGTTATAAGACCGTAGGAGAGGTGGTTGCCATGGCAATCTCATCAAAACTCCTGGGCGAATCGCTGGAGGGGTACAGGATGAATTCAGGCGACCTGTGGAAACATTCACTGGCCGTTGCCATTGCATCCAGGCTTATAGCAGGCAAGAGGAACAAGGATCTTGAGAACGACGCGTTTTCGGCAGGCCTGATCCATGATGCCGGAAAGATCATACTTAACAGGTATGTCTTTGAAAGAAGAAGCGCCTTTGAGGAATACATGTCTGATAAAAGCAGGAGTTTTCTGGATGCGGAGAAGGAGATCCTCGGGTTTGACCATGCGGAGATAGCGGCTGAGATGTGCAACGTCTGGAAGATACCAAAATCCCTGACCGCAGCCATCTCCTTCCATCATTATCCGGCGCAGTCGAACGGCAATGTGCTGGCAGCCATTGTTCACGTGGCCGATTCCCTTTCCCTTATGAGCGGCATAGGCTCAGGGGTGGACGGCATGCTTTACAGGATGGATCACAGGGCCCAGGAATCCCTTGGGCTCAGCGAAGATGACCTGCGCGATATTCTGGACGAGACAGTAGAATCGGTTGACAAGATCACGGAGCAGATGAACTAATCTTTCCCCATGAAAGCAAAGATACATCTATTTCCCCACTCTTATCTCCCTGAATCGGCAATAAGGAAGCTTCTGTCTTTGTTCGGGCCTCTCAGGGTCTATCTGCCGTGGTTTATGAATCCCCCCGGGTTTTTCAAAAACTATGAACTTGAGGTAATAAATCCTCCGGAGGATTACAGGCCGGAGGAGGGATTCAAGGCCATAGTTTCCGGATACCGCGCATGGGCGGAACAGAATCACGACAGGAGCCTCATGGAGACGTTAAAGATCAGCGGCAGCGCATCGCAGGATGACGGCGCCGCATGGGAAATAAGAAGGCTGCTCAAGGGTGAAGCTAAATCCGTACCCGGAACAAAAGATAGGGAACTGCCGTTAAAGCATCATCTTATCTTACATCTTGCCTCCGAGATCGAGATGCGCCATTTTGAGATAACGGGGATGATTGAGGAGATGAAGGGAAAAGGACCTGTGCTTGCCGGGTTATCAGACTATCCGGACGAGGGGCAGGATGTCTTTGCCGATATGGATGACATCGTCGAAAGCGGCATCCAGGACTGTATGAATGACCGTCAGATGATGGATGCGTGGTTTGGGCTTTTCGGCGGATATATCAAAGAGGATGACATCCTGGCAACGTGCAGACGGAGCGTGATGGACTATATCTCATCCCAATGGGATGAAGCGGTTGCTGAGGGTGAAACGTCAGTATCCTATTTTGTCTCATTAAGCTTGCCTTTCAGGAATCCTGAGACATATAAAGAAGGAGACATGGCAAAGATAAGGAAACTGGCACTTGGGTTCAACGAAGATCCGGAGCGTTATATATCTAAGATTAAGGGCTTTGGAAAGGCCCTTGAAAATACCTTTTCATGTGAGTCGTCACAGCCGGTATTAAAGATTCAAATAAGACATTTCCCCAAAATCTCCGTTGACGTATCATTTGAAAGGAATGGCTTATTAAGACGCATCTCAGGCAAGACAATTATCCTGGTATCATTTGGAGGGTAATATTTTAGTTCGAATTTATGCAAAAACTCCAACAGGGCATTACTGAGAGAATTTTAAATATATTGCTATTGTATGTGATTATATTAGGTGTTACTATGCACGAATCAACGGATAATAGAGGAGAAAGATGAGAAACAAGATTGTTCATCCCGGTGCAGATAATTTCAGATACGAAATACGGGAGATCGTAGATTTAGCGCATAAGGTGGAGAAGATGGGCGTGCCGATCGTATGGGAGAACATTGGCGACCCGGTTGAGAAGGGCGAGCAGGTCCCGGATTGGATAAAGCAGCATATAATCAAGGTGCTATCGGAGAATAAAACATATAGTTATTCTCCAAGCAAAGGGCTTCTAAAGGCGCGGGAATATATTGCATATGAGAGAAATATTGAAGGAGGCATTCAGATAAACCCGGATGACATACTTTTTTTCAACGGGCTCGGGGACGCCATCTCGATGATATACAGGAACCTGAATCCCAATTCGAGAATTATCGGCCCCAATCCCGCCTATCCGACACATTCGTCTGCAGAGTCAGCGCATGCCGATGCGCCCTATATTACCTATAGGCTTAATCCGTATAACGGCTGGCAACCCGATCTGGAAGAAATGGAGCAAAAGATTAAAGAGCATCCGGAGATCTCGGGCATCCTCATTATCAATCCCGACAATCCTACCGGTTTTGTCTATGAAGTTGATATTATGAAGCAGATTGTCAACCTTACGCGCAAGTACAATCTTTTTCTTATCTCTGATGAAATCTATTCCAACCTGACATACGGAGATATCGAATACAAAAAGCTTGCAGCCGTTATCGAAGACGTGCCTGCTATAGGCATGCGCGGCATCTCAAAGGAGTTTCCGTGGCCCGGTGCGCGATGCGGTTGGATTGAATTTTATAACAGGGACAAAGACAAGGATTTTAACAGTTATACGCAGGCGCTTATCAATTCAAAAATGCTTGAGGTCTGTTCAACAACACTGCCTCAGAGTGTCATTCCCGTTATTATGAGCGACCCGCGGTATTATCCGTATCTTGAGAAGCGCTGCGGGGAATACAAAAGGCGGGCAGAGATCGTATATAGTCATTTTTCAAAAATTCCCGAGCTTATTGTCAATATGCCGCATGGCGCATTCTATATGGCGGTGGTATTTAAAAATGGAGTGCTTACCGATACGCAAAAGCTTCCGATTGAAAATGGTCAGGTGAGGACTTTTTTTGCAGATATTATTGCAAGAGAGGAGGTTCTTGATAGGAGGTTTACATATAACCTGCTGGCTTCAACGGGCATTTGTGTCGTGCCGCTCATGTCCGGCTTTAATTCAACTTACCACGGGTTCAGGCTTACCCTTCTGGAATCTGATGAATCAAAATTTACCGGGACTATAAAAAAGTTATGTGAATCGATCAAGACATATATCTACTCGTAGTTTTAATCATGGCAAATAATCCTTCTTAACATTGGTAATAGCGTGGAAGACATTTCCCTTTATCTTTTTATTTGACCTGTAAAAGGCATGCAGCATCTTTCTTATCTCCTCACGTTTTGAATTGCCCGCCGTGGGGCATCCCAGATCTATGGCCTCCCATCCCATCATAGTGGTGTATCTTTTTATAAGATTTTCATCCATCAGATAAAAAGGCCTGATGACCTTTATCTTTCCCTTAAAAAACTCCTGCACAGGCAGAATGGTGCTTACAGATCCGCCGTACAAAATGTTCATGAAAAATGTCTCTATCATGTCGTCCTTGTGATGACCAAGAGCGATCTTGTTGCAACCCAATTTATCCGCCAGTTTAAAGAGGGCCCTTCTCCTGTGCATGGCGCAGAAGAAGCACGGGTTTTCACGGTTCTCAGGGCTGTGCGCCCTCGGACCGAAATCGCCCTGTAAGACAACATGATCAAAACTGTTTTGAATGAAAAAGTCTCTGATTTTCTCTGTCGAGACCGGGTCAAACCCCGGATTGATGTGGGCCGCGGTCACACGGTATTTGATGGGAAGCCTCTTTAACCTCTCCCTCAACAGCCACAACAGGGAGATGCTGTCCTTGCCTCCTGATACCCCGACAAGGATATGGTCTCCCTCCATGGTCATATGATAGTCATTGATCGCCTTTCCCATGAGTCGCTTTATGTCCTTTAAGGCATATCGGCTCATTTCCTGATGCGCGTCCCGAAGATCTTGGTACCTATCCTGACAAGGTTGGCGCCTTCTTCAATGGCTACCATGTATGAATCGGACATGCCCATTGATAGGTATTTCATCTCAACATTAGGTATATCCTTGGCCTTGAGTTCATCAAAAAGCCGCCTTGTTTTTATATAATAGGGTCTCGAGTCTTCCGGGTTTTCGCTGAAGAGACCCATTGTCATCAGTCCCATGACCTTAATGTTCCGGAGCTTGGATATTGCCTGAATAAGCGGTGCGGCGTCAGTGGGCAGGACCCCTGCCTTTTGCGCCTCTTCTCCGCTGTTGATCTCAATAAGCACAGGCATGACCTTGTTGATCTCCGCGCATGCCCTGTCAAGGCCGGATGCAAGCTTCATGGAATCCACTGTCTCGATCATATCGAATATACGCGCGGCAATCTTCGCCTTATTGCCTTGCAGGTGTCCGATCATGTGCCATTTCACCAAGGGGCCTATTGCCTGCCAGGCCCTTTCCGCCTCCTGCACATAATTCTGACCGATGATCTCAAGGCCTGCATCAATGGCCTCTTTAATCTCATCGGGGGTCCTGGTCTTTGCCGCGGCCTCAAGCCTGACCCCTTCCGGAAGTTCACTGAGTATCTTTTTTATATTTTCCTTAATCATGGCATTATCCCCTAATATTACTTTTAGAGTCTTACATTATCATCTTAAAATCAACATTTATTCCGTTAATATCTTTAAATCAATTATTCTTGGCCAACGGCATAATCAGGATAAATTAAAATAAGTTATTGAAAAATAATTGAAATTGGATCATGTGTGACCTCAAAATATTAGAGCAAGGCACCACGTTTTAATTGTGAAAGAGGAAATACGATTCCGGTTTGGCCGCTTTATGATTGATGTTGGTTGAAAGGGTTTCCATTCAATAAAAATTGAATAAATTATGAAATTTCTTATTAACTGATAATAAGCTGCCGATTAATAAAACCGGTTAGGTGCCGGGGGATTAAAATTCAGTTTATAAGAGTTTACAGGATCTAATCAAGATTGTATTTGAATCGGTTTTGCCGGATCAGTGAATTAACAGGGGAGTTGTCGGACCCTGATGTGATAGTGATGGAGAGAGCAGTTTTATCTCATGATAACATCAATTTCATTGTAAAGGAGAAGGCAATATGGAAAAGGTTACAATTCTTGATACGGAGCATGTCGCTTTATGGTATTATGGCGACAAAAAGATCATACATAACCAGTTCAATAAATATGTCTATGGGGATCCTTACAGGGGATACCTGAATGAAATTACCAAGGCATTCCAGAAATACAGGGTGCAGAAACTGCTGTCGGACGACAGGAAGAACAGCGGTATTTCAAAGGACGACCAGGAATGGGGAAACACGGACTGGTTCCCCCGGACAAAGGCAGCCGGGTGGAAATACTGGGCAATTGTCCAGCCGGAAAATTCAATCGGTCAGTTGACTATGAAGCGGGTTATCAATAATATAGCATCCCAGGGTATAACCGCAGAGGTTTTCACAGATCCTAAGAAGGCGATGGATTGGCTGGAGCAGCAGAAGTAAAACCCATTACCGGGATACGGGATCAGGTGAAATGCCTTTGTCGTCAAATGAAGATTTCAGACATGTATCAATGCTGATACCCATATAATCTGTAAATTTTTTAAATCTTTTACAGCAGTTTGCTCAGAGACTTTCAACGATGATCCCGATTGATTCACTTATTGTATTTTTCAGCGCTTCAGCGCTCCTGGCCCTTTCTCCCGGTCCTGATAATATCTTTGTCCTTACCCAGTCGGCGCTGCGTGGGGCATTTGCCGGTTTTATTATCACCCTGGGCCTGTGCACAGGACTGCTGGTTCACACATCGGCAGTGGCATTTGGTGTGGCTGCCATATTCAAGACGTCGGCCCTGGCCTTTAATGTACTGAAATATATCGGCGCAGTTTATCTCCTTTATATGGCCTGGAAGGCCTTTCGCGCATCTCCGGCGGATATTTCCTCCGGTAAAAACATCGAGAGGTCGATGCCTGTCCTCTATCGACGCGGGATTATAATGAACATAACAAACCCGAAGGTCTCGATCTTTTTTCTGGCATTCCTTCCCCAGTTTGCGGACCCGTCACGCGGGCCGCTGATCCTGCAGATATTCCTTCTGGGTCTTGTATTTATCCTTGCCGCCATTATTGTCTTCGGCATGGTCTGCATACTGGCTGGGACGATAGGCGACAAACTGCGCCGTTCTCCCCGCACACAGAATATTATTAACCGTATAGCAGGCCTTGTGCTTGTCGGGCTTGCGCTTAAGCTTGCAACATCCGAGAGATGAAAAATGTCGGGACTTTTCCAGTAATGTAAGTGGCTTGACAAGGTGTTTCCGGGGTGATATTTAGGGCAATGGTTTATGCAAATATAGCCTAGACACCTTGAAATCCTCCCCTGTATTTTAACAATCCGGGCCCATGAGGATTTCATTTCAATATCCTTTAACCTTTAAATAAACACTTATTCGGGCTATTTCTTTTCGACAAAAAATAGATGGTATCTAAATCTTTGTATTTTACTGTTTAATAATAATCTTAAGGAGGTTCCAGATGGACTTTTCGAGAAAGTACAGCGCGATGTTTTTATCATTAATTTCAGCCTGTCTGCTTCTGCTTTTGGGTTCCGAAGCCTTTGCAGGCGAGGCCGATATCATCCTTCCCGACCTTACTCAGGTCAGTTTCAACGTCTTTGGAGGGGCACTGGGAGGCGTCTCCATCATGTATTTCGGCCTTGTTATATGTGTGGTCGGTCTCATCTTTGCAATCTTTCAGGCTAAATATACCAAAGGCCTTCCTGTGCACAAGGCAATGCTTGATGTATCGAATATTATATGGGAGACATGCAAGGCCTATCTGGCACAGCAGGGTAAATTTCTTTTTATTCTCTGGGTCCTTATTGCCGCGTGTATGGTCTATTACTTTATGGTATTATCTCATATGCATCTGGGCAGCATGATAATTATCCTTATCAGCTCCATATTGGGGATACTTGGCTCTTACAGTGTCGCGTGGTTCGGCATGAGGATCAATACCTGGGCAAACAGCAGGACCGCCTTTGCATCGCTTCGCGGCAAACCTGTTGACGTTGTAAATATACCTCTGACATCAGGAATGAGCGTCGGGCTCCTGCTTGTAAGCGTGGAGCTGTTTTTCATGATATGCATTCTTGTTTTTCTCAAGGAGCTTGCAGGGCCGTGCTTCATCGGTTTTGCAATAGGCGAGTCCCTCGGCGCGAGCGCCCTCAGGATTGCCGGCGGCATCTTTACGAAGATTGCGGATATCGGCTCGGATCTCATGAAAATCGTCTTCCATCTCCCGGAAGATGACCCGAAAAACCCGGGTGTTATAGCGGACTGCACCGGAGACAATGCCGGCGACAGCGTCGGCCCCACAGCCGACGGATTTGAGACCTACGGCGTTACAGGCGTTGCACTTATTGCATTCCTGGCCCTTGCCCTTGCGGACAACACGGCTATGTCCGCCATGCTTATTATCTGGATCTTTGCCATGCGCATACTGATGATCCTTACATCCCTTGTTTCGTATTACATCAACAGGTCCATAACCTCCTCCGTTTTCGCATCAAAGACAAAATTCAATTTCGAGCAGCCTCTTACAAACCTGGTATGGATTACATCCACCATTTCGATAGTTGTAACCTTCTGGGCAAGCTATGCGCTCCTGGGCGACCTGAATACACAGTATCCCGGTCTCTGGTGGGCGCTCGCAGCCATTATTTCCTGCGGAACCGTGGCCGGTGCGCTTATCCCCGAATTTACAAAGGTCTTCACCAGCACAAAATCGCGTCACGTCAGGGAGGTCGTTGGGGCTGCTCGTCATGGAGGGGCATCCCTTGATATCCTCTCTGGATTCGTAGCCGGTAACTTTTCAGCATTCTGGGAGGGCTTGACCATCCTGGTGCTCATGTTTATCGCATATCTTGTTTCAAAGCAGCCGTCCGTCATAGCGGTTATGCCTGCGGAATTCGCCTTTGCAGCGCCTGTCTTTGCCTTCGGCCTTGTGGCCTTCGGGTTCCTGGGCATGGGTCCTGTGACGATTGCCGTGGACAGCTTCGGGCCTGTCTCAGACAATGCCCAGTCGGTCTATGAGCTTTCAAGGATCGAGGCTGTCCCTAATGTAAAAGAAGGTATTAAAAAGGATTTCGGCTTTGAGCCCAATTTTGATACGGCCAAGGATTACCTCGAAGAGGCCGACGGGGCGGGCAATACCTTCAAGGCCACCGCGAAACCGGTGCTCATAGGAACTGCCGTCGTAGGGGCCACGACAATGGTATTCGGCATTATAATACTGCTGGAAAATATGTTCGGGGATGTTGTGAAACATCTCAGCCTTGTTCAGCCGACTATTATCCTGGGTCTTCTTATGGGCGGCGCGGTAATCTACTGGTTTACCGGAGCGGCTACACAGGCAGTCACGGCAGGCGCCTACAAGGCCGTAGTCTTTATCAAAGAGCATATCAAGCTGGACAAGGAAGAGGCCTCCATAGAAGACAGCAAGGAGGTAGTAAAGATATGCACACAGTACGCCCAGAAGGGCATGTGGAACATATTCTTTGTCATCTTCTTTATGGCACTTGCCCTTTCATTCTTCAATGCCTACTTCTTTATCGGTTATCTTATAGGCATTGCCTTCTTTGGTCTCTTCCAGGCCATCTTTATGGCCAATGCCGGCGGGGCATGGGACAATGCAAAGAAGATCGTTGAAGTCGATCTCAAGGAAAAGGGCACCCCGCTGCATGAGGCGACGGTTGTCGGCGATACAGTCGGCGACCCCTTCAAGGACACCTCTTCGGTATCCATGAACCCGGTTATCAAGTTTACGACCCTCTTCGGGCTCCTTGCTACAGAGATTGCAGTGACAATGACGAATCAGGGCCTTAAGTACATTATCGGGGGCGTCTTTTTCCTGATAGCCATTATCTTCATATACAGGTCATTCTATTCCATGAGGATAGGCGAAGAAAAGATGTAGGATGACACTCTTTGTGTTATAGTCAGAAAAAGGCGCCTCCAGATGGGGCGCCTTTTTTCTTGCAGATTTATGATATCCTGTGATCAGATCCCTGAAAAATCATGTGTATTGACACCTATTGCAGAATTTTTTAATCTCTATTCCGGATTTTTCATAAATTTAGGCGTATTATACTATCTTGAAACGAACGGGGCAATTACTACATATTTTTCAAGAAAAATACTGATATGTCCGATAGTATTAGAAGACGAATTTTTAGAACACCTTAATATGGATCTATTTTTAAGGCCAAAGGCGCAGGGCGCAGGGCACAAGGCAAAATATTTCAAATTTGAGATTTGAAATTCCAAATCTTTTAATGCCTTGCGCCTTGAGCCTTTTGCCTTGAACCTTTTTTATCGGCAGATGGCCTATGGATATTGCAACTATTGTAGGGCTCATTCTTGGGATCGGCGCGGTCCTTGTTTCCTTTCTTATGGAGGGGGGGGAGATTTCTTCTCTTTTCCAGGGGCCGGCAATGATTCTGGTCATCGGGGGGACATTCGGCGCGGCCACTATCACTACCTCTTTAAGCCAATTAAAAAGGCTTCCTAAACTCCTCACCATTATATTTTTTGAAAACAGGCTGAATGCACATGAACTTATTGATATTATCCACGATTTTGCCCAGAAATCCCGGAAAAACGGCCTCTTGAGCCTTGAGGATGAGCTTTTTACCCTAAAGGACAAATTTTTAAAAAAGGCTATCCAGCTGACAATAGACGGTTTTGAAGTAAGCAAGATCAAGGAAAGCCTGGAGATTGAGATGTCCTACATTGAAGAGAGACACAAGGCGGGAATTATTTTTTTCCAGAAACTGGGCGGGTTTTCCCCAACCTTCGGGATAATAGGCACTGTGCTGGGATTGATACACGCACTGGGAAGCCTGGAGGACAGCTCAAGCGCCGCCACTGCCATTGCAGGGGCGTTTATTGCCACACTCTGGGGCATCTCTCTGGCAAATCTGATCTATTTGCCCATATCCGATAAATTGAGGGCAAGGCACCAGGAAGAGGCCCTGTATCTTCAGATAATAAAAGAGGGGGTGTTGTCCCTGGCCATGGGAGACAACCCAAGGGTTATCAAGATGAAACTGTTATCCTTCCTGCTTCCCAATGCGAGGAGCGAGGAATGATCAATAGAAAAAAGAGCGAAGAAGAAAAGGAGAATCTCGAGAGATGGCTTCTTACCTATGCGGACCTCATTACCCTTCTCCTGGCATTTTTTGTGATGCTCTACGTGTTTTCAAAACAGGACACGAAAAAATATGACGCCATGACCATGCAGTTGAAGGCCATCTTTTCCGGAGGGACCGGGGTTGTTGACGAAGGCGGCAGGACAGGTTCACACACCATAGAGTCGGCTACTGAGGGTCCATCGGATATCGAGATAAGGAGACTGCTGGAGAAACAGATAAAGGGTCTTGTCCAGGCGGAGGGGCTCCAGGAAAATATCTCCATTATTACCGATGAAAGGGGCATTGTCATAAGGATAATGGATAGGGCCTTTTATGATACGGGGAAGGCCGATCTCAAGGTAAACGCGAGGTCAACCCTGGACAGCATAGCCCCTGTAATAAAGACTGTTCCTAATGAGATCAGGATAGAAGGCCATACCGATAATGTTCCCATAAGCACCATTGAATTCAGGTCCAACTGGGAACTCTCCGTAAGAAGGGCTACAGAGGTCGTGAAATACCTGGTGGAGAATGGCGGGATCTCGCCGAAAAGGATATCTGCCGCCGGATACGCGGAATACAGGCCTGTAGCAGAAAATGATACAGAGGTAAACCGCGCCTTGAACAGAAGAATAGAGATCATTGTTTTAAATACTGCGGGTTAAATCCCTTCAAATCTCTTTGTTTACCATTAAAAAATAATGGCAGCATGTTTTTTGAAGGGGAGATTTCTCTCCCTTTTCAGGGTTAAAAAGGGAGAGAAATGTCAGTTTTGACTTGTAAAGCTATACCGGCGACTGCCCGTAAAAGAGGTTAGGCAGCCATGTGGAAATCTGAGGGAAGAAGATCAACAGGGCCAACAACAATATGCTCATGGAGAAATAGGGCAGGATGCCCTTAAACACCTCCTCCGGCGGGACCTTTGCTATGCCGGCGACAATGTAACAGGACATTCCTATGGGAGGCGTTACGAGCGCGATCTCGGAAAGAAGGACAAGTATGACGATAGTTGCCAGGGGATCAAACCCCGCGGCGGTAAGGAGCGGATATACAAGGGGGACGGTTATTATCGCCATGGACATAAATTCCAGGACACAGCCGATAAACATATAAAAGATTATTATAATAAGCATGAGCAGATACTTGGACATATTTGCGGCTGTTATAAGCCCCAGGAGGTCTTCGGGAAGCCCGCTCAGGGCGATAAACCTGGAAAAGATATAACCCGAGATGATGAGGATGAATATCTGGGCGTTCATTATGACTGTTTCCACAAGGCTCTCTCGTATTACCTTCCATCCTACTCTATTAATAGCAGCCACTATAAGGACGCCCACTGACCCTATTGCGCCGCCTACGGTCGGAGGAAAGACACCGAAAAACATCCCGCCTATTACTATTGCTACGACAAACAGCACCGGGCCGAGCATCTTAAGGGATGCGAATTTTTCACCCCAGGTTGCCTGAATATCCAGATGCGGTATGTCCTGGGGTTTTATGATGCTGCGGAAACCTACCATGGACATAAGCAGAACGGCAAGCACTATGCCCGGGATAATGCCCGCCACAAGCGCCCGGCCTATGGATGCATCTGCAAGGATAGAGATTATTATTATCCCGACGCTGGGGGGTATCAGAGATGCAAGGTTCCCTGCCACGGAGATGCAGCCCATGCTGGTTTTCTTTTCATATTTGTATTTGAGAAGTTCGGGAAGGGCAATCTTGGAGAATACAGCCGCGGAGGCTATACTCGCCCCGCAGGTGGCGCCGAAAACGGCGGCTGAGCCTATGGTGGCCATCAAAAGACCGCCACGGATCCTCCCGATCCACTTGGATGCGGCGTCAAAGGCGGCCTGGGCCAGGCCGCAGTTGGCGGCAAGCACCGACATTAACAGAAACAGAGGGACTACGGCGAAGGTGTATGTTGAAGAGATAGAGTAAGGCGCGCTGGCAAATGTCTGTAATGTAAAGACAGGTCCGCCAATCAACATGGAGCCCACAAAGGCTGCGGCCAGCATGCAGATGAATATAGGCACACCGAGCACAAGCAGGGCGAACATGCCGAGAAAGGTCCAGATAGCTATCCAAGAACTGTGATCCATTATTCACTCCATTTATCTTGTTAAAAAGAATCTGAAATATTAACTACTTTTTAACCCCGGCGACCAGTGTCTTTGCGAGAAGAAGGACCCAAACAATCGTCAGAAAGGCAAAGGCAATTGCGGTAGCGAGATTGGCCGGCCATATGGGCAGATCTATCCCTTCCTTAAGCGTCATAAACGCAAGGGTTTTCTGGAACTGGGCAAAGACCCTTACCGTGATAAAGCCGCATATGAGCGCCGCCAGTGTATATTGAAAGACCTCAACGATGAAGCGCAGGGCCGGACCCATAATGTTCCTCAGCATAGCGATATTGATATGGCCCCTTTCCAGGGCCAGATATGATATCGGAAAAAGCGCCACCAGCACCATGACCTCTTCAGTAATATCAAGGGCGCCCGGGATCGAGTGCTTGAAAAACTTAGCGAGGACCACATCCGTAAAATTGATTATCGCCATTACGCCAATGGCCACAGCGGCAATGAAAACAAGCCATTTAGTCACTTTTGTCGCGATTTCTATAGCACCAAGAACAAGATCTTTCATGAACAGACTCCTGTATATTTCAATTTATTTCGGAATATCAGCAGACTGCTGATCGCTGACAGCCTTAATTACTCCTTTACCCATCTGCCCCACTTCATTTCGTTCCAGTATTTCTGTATCGTTGGGGCCTTGTCTGCGACGCCTTTTTTTTCGCACACTTCCATCCAATTCTCCAGCGAATACTTGAATAATGTCTCAAAGAACGTGGTCCTATCCTCAGCGGACAGCTCTACAATATTAACGCCGGATTGTCTGAATTTATCATAGGTCTCCTGGAGGATCCTTTCGGATTCGCCAATGCTCCATTCGGCAGTCTCTTTTGATGCCTCTATGAATGCCTGCTGAATATCTGCGGGCAGGCTGTTCCATGTGTTAAGGTTAAAGGTAAGGGGCTGGGAAAGCACATTGTTGTCCCCAAGGCTCAGATGGTCCTTGCCCAGCTCGTACCACTTTAAGGGGATGATGGCGGAATTCGCCATAAAGATGGTGTCTATAACTCCGCGGGACATGGACTCATAGATCTCCGGTATCTGCACGTTGACGGGTATTATGCCGAGATCATTAAACACCTTCCTCTGATAGCTTGAAATAACATTCATCTTTTTCCCCTTCAGATCATTCAGGGACTGAGCGGGATAGCTCGTGGTTATCCCTGTGGACCCTTGAACGTTCCAGTACAACACCTTGATGTTGTTCTGCTGCTCCTCTGCCTCCAGAAGGGCCTTGGTTTCAGGGATATCCTGGGTAAGCGCAATAATATTCTCCATCGCCAGTTTACCTGGAACAAGCTGTTCCGTGTTCAGTAGCTGATGAAGGGGCAACCGCTGCGGGTACTGGTCAATATGAAGAGATATAATATCTACCGCCCCGGTAGAGACCAGGTTGAGATGCTCAAGCACATCACCGAGGGACCCGCCTGTGAAGCGTTCGATCTTGACCCTGCCGTTTGTCTTCGTTTCCACCAGATCCAAAAGGTGGTATGCCTGTTGAACAGGGGGCTCTGTGGGCATTTTATCGGAGCTGAATTTCAGCTTAATAACCTCTATTTCGGCCTGACCAGGTTCACCGGCCTGGTCCGCCTTTTTTTCACAGGCAATTGTTGCAAACAATAATGCTGCCGCAAGGGCAAAACAAAACACGAAATTTTTCTTCATTTTAAGTCCTCCTGTTTTAATATCCCCGATTTGAATCCTGAGTTGACAGGGTTTCATAGGTTGCTTTTGAAGCTGATTTAGAACTTCATTTTAATGCCGATCATAACGATATCGTCTTTATTTGTCCACTCTCTGGGATCGGCCTCAAACTTCATATTGTAGTGGATGTATGCGAATTCAAGGGCGGCCCTTTGAACAAGAAAAACGTCTGCGCCCGCCATGAAATCAAAGTAACGGTCCATGTCAATAAATGCCAGGGGATGTGGCGTCCATGTTATCTCGGTGAACACTTCAGTGGTGACGGGAAAGATGTTTCTCGGGAGTCGGTAAACCCCTCCCGCGATAAATGCAAGACTTCCCAGGTCGCTGTTGCCGAAACCCTTATCCGCCGAGCCGATCAGTCCCTTGATGCCGAGTTTGCCGCTGAGGCCTTCAATCAGGATATCATCCTTGATTGCAGCGTGGGCTTCGAGACTTCTATATTCCCCTCTGTCATAATTGGTATAGAAACCGCTCAGGCCCGTGACCAGAAAGCCCTCGTCAAGGGTATGATTCGCGTCCAGTCCGGCCCTCACTGTTGAAGCCCCGGCATTGAGAAAGACCTCAAATGTCTGCGCAGATGAGATGCCGGTTTGAACGATTATCGATAGAATTAATATTAAAATAATAATAAACTTTTTCATTCCTTAATAACCTCCGCTTAATCTCGATTTCTGAGAGTGTAACAGGAAAAATATTATGTCTGAAAAAAAAGACACGCCGGGAACAACCGGAGTCCAGGGGTTTTAGAAGCATTGTGGATAGACTGGATTCCGGACTTCGCCGGAATGACAATAAATTCAATTTAACTTTTCTTGCAAGCCTGTAATTTTATGCCCCGGACTATAGAAGATTTTATCCCGCGTGTCAATAAAACAGCCGAACAGGATGATGTTTTTGATAAAGGCGAAAAAGAACGAAACCTGTTGACCATCATGCAAACTTAATATAGGTTTCCCACCTGTTTCTGACACATTGTAAGATACATCCTGAGTTTGTAAAAATTATGTGTTTTTCAATTGTACAGAATCAGAATCAGAAACGGAACGAAGCGGAACTAAATTCGGGATAATATTCATCTAAAAACACCAATTTTCAGATTAACACCGGCAGCCGTCAGTATTCAGTTTTCAGCAAAGCCTTGTAAATCCAATCACTTGACTGAGTGCTGACTGCTGGAAACTCCATCCATAAAGGCCCTGTTTGTGGATGTACATGAGATAATATATTATGATCTATCAGATAATGAACGTCGTTGCCCCGACCTTTATCATCGTTTTGATCGGCTGGATATGGGGAAAGGCAGGCTATAAATACGACAATAACCTTGTTACATCCCTTATAATGAACATTGGGGGGCCGTGCCTGGTATTTTCCACCCTGGGCGGCCTTGAGATATCCGCGTCTCTTATCGGCCGTATAGGCATGGCTTCCCTTATTGCCATCATCATTTTCGGGCTTATGGGGGCGCTGTTTCTGAAATGGGCCGGCCTCTCAATCAGGACCTTTCTATCGCCGCTGATGTTTCCGAACATAGGCAACATCGGGCTCCCCATCTGCCTTTTTGCCTACGGCAAGACCGGCCTTGCCCTGGCAGTCATGGTTTTCGCGGTCTTCTGCCTGTTTCAATTCACCGTGGGCATAAAGATCTATTCCGGCGGGGCATCACTGTTCAGCCTTTTCAAAGAGCCCATTATATATGCAGTCGCAGCCTCACT
>JAFGIC010000277.1 GCA_016929815.1 Deltaproteobacteria bacterium | reverse complement strand
AATTTCAAGAGGTGTCAAGAAAGAATATAAATATCCCTTTAAGATCTTACATACTTTTCTTGCCGATTATATGAATAATATGTTATATAGAAAAGCCAAATCGGGTTTTAAACCGACTGATTAAGCCCGGGATTGTCAGGCCCGGGACATTAAAGCGGCATTCAGCCCTGAACAAACCACCAATTGATTAAGCGGAGATGATACAGTGATTGACCTGATAATAAAGGGCGGGATATTCATTTATCCCATCATCCTATGCTCCATAATCGCCCTGGCGATCTTTATTGAAAGGCTCTGGACCCTGAGACGGAAAAAGGTTATCCCTCCGGGTTTCATAAGCAAGGTGGAGGAAAAGGTAAAGGCCCTGAGGATATCCGAGGCTGTGTATTTGTGCGAGAATGACAACTCCTCTATTGCCAGGGTCTTCCTCGCAGGGCTTAAGAGTATGGGGAAAGGGATGTGGCTTGTGAAGGAGGCCATAGAGGACAAGGGGGGCAGGGAAGGCGTCATACTTGAAAGATACTTCGGCATCCTTTCCACAATAGCCAACCTCAGCACGCTTTTAGGTCTCCTGGGCACTGTCTCCGGGATGATGAAGATATTCAAGGTCATCTCAGAGGCGGGAGAAAACCCGGCCATACTTGCCGGAGGCATTGCCGAGGCCCTGATCACAACCTTTGCCGGATTGTGCGTGGCGATTCCCGTATTGGCTTGCCATAGAATCCTGAAGGACAAGGCGGAGTCGCTGATATTCGAGATGGAGGAATACTGCATAAACCTTATCGAACTGATGGAAGGCGTTGATAAGCCTAAGTAAGCCCCTGTTCAAGGATACAGCCATGAGATTTAAGATGAAAAAGGAGGAGGAGATAGGCACGGGGATTGCGCCCCTGGTTGATATCGTCTTCCTTCTCCTGCTTTTTTTTGCCATAACCTATCATTTTGATATCGCATCTGGCGTGCGCATAGACCTCCCGAAGGTTACACAGAAGGCCAGTGACAACGATACAGAGAAGGTAACGCTTATCGTAAACAAATCAGCGGATATCTTTCTGCTAGGGAAAAAGCTTGACCTCAAGGAACTTGAAAAGGAACTTCAGGCCCTTGTTGAGGAGAAGTCATACCTGAAGGTGATCCTCCAGGCGGATAAGGATGTCAGTCACGGAAAGGTTGTGGAGATAATGGATGTCGCTAAAAACGCAGGCATAAATTCAGTTATTATCGCCGCCAGGTGGAAGGCGGATGAATTGGATTGACCGGAGGCATGGCAACAGTATGAGCAGAATGTTCAAGATATCCCTATTATGTCTGGTATTGCTTGGCCTGCTTGCCTCATGGCTGGCCTTCGGCGATCGGGGACTTATCTATGTTTATAACAAGGATAAGGAACGGGAGCAATACCTGGCCAAGATCGAGGAACTCAAGAAGGCAAATCAGGAACTGATGGACGAGATCGACAGGCTCAAAAATGATAATGATTATATAGAGGAAACAGCGAGAAAGGAGCTTGGCATGGTGAGGGATGGTGAGGTAATATACATGTTTACCGGGGAAAACAATGAGATAGATGCGCCGGAGCAGGAGACAGCGCCCCGGGTCAACAGGTAAGCGGCAACATAACATTCTCACAGGGAGACAGATAAATGGAATCATCAGAAAGTCTTTACAAGGAGCTTTTATCAGGCAACCCTTCTCGGGAGACTGCCTACAGGGTCCTCTCTATGATGAAAAAAGAGGGCATGCTTGAAGAGGCGGCAGGGGAGTGCGCTAAGGCGCTGGAGACTTATCCCGATGATATCAGGATCAGGCAGCTCCTGGCCGAGACATATTTTGAGACAGGCAAGGTCTCCGAGGCGGAATCGGAGATCAAGGGGGTTATTGCAAGGGTAAATGGATTGATGTCCTGCTACCGCTTCCAGGCAGACATGCTGATCAGCCAGGGCAGAAAAGAGGAGGCTGTCGAGGCGCTGAAACTCTACATGATCCATTGTCCGGATGACAGGGAGACCTATGACCTCCTTGAATCCATGATGCCGGCAAAAGATATATCCGCGGGAACCGGCCAGGCAGAGGAAGTCCCTGCCACTGTCCCGGGCGAGGAGGCCGAACCTCTCGATCAGCCCGTCGGGCAGGAGACCCCATACATCGCAACGGCGACCCTCGCGGAGGTTTATTTCAATCAGGGCCTTCTCGGTGAGGCGATAGTGGTCTATAAAAAGGTGATTGAACAGAACCCCGATGATTCGGCCTTACAGGCAAGACTCCATGAACTTGAAGCCAGGGAAGAACAGATCAGGGCCAACGAGGAAAAGGAAAAGGACATGCTTGCGCGAAAGAGAAGGCTTGTGTTTATACTGGAATCATGGCTGGAAGGCATCCGGCAGCAGGCAAATACCGGACTTTCAATAGGTTAATTTTAAAAAGGATACAAATGAAAACAAGGCCAGATATAGAATTCCGCTTTAGCGCGACCGGCATAGGCAGCATACCGTCTCTTGACGCAAGGGAGACCTGTCTGAATATCCTGAAACTTACCCCTGAGATACCCTTCTGGCCCCAGCTGGTAAAAAAAAGCCGTCTTGAGGATTTCTTCATACAGTTCAGCGAAGGTCTGCCCCTCCTGACAATCAGGGAAGGCGCAGGCGTCCTGGATGTCTCCCCCTATGGGATAGAGACCGCCCTCACTGCGTTCTATGAACGATTTCTTTCCGAAGACCTTGAATATTTTAAAATCACAAGGGATTATGCATCAGGTCTGTATGAACTGCTTGATATCATATCCGAAGACCCCGCCGGATGCGGCCGTTTTATAAAGGGGCATACCATCGGTCCTGTAACTTTCGTTGCCGGCATAAAAGGCAGTGACGGCAAGTCCATGCTGTCCAATCCGGACCTGAGAGAGGCATATATTAAGGGCATTGCCATAAAGGCCCTGTGGCAGGTAAGAAGGCTTGAGCAGACAGGCAAAAGCCCTATTATATTTCTGGATGAGCCCTATCTGTCCGGTTTCGGCTCAGCCTTCTCTCCCATACAGCGCCATGAAGTGATTGATATGCTCAAGGAGGTCATTGACTACCTCAGAGAAAGATCAAATGTCCTAATAGGCATCCACTGCTGCGGCAACACGGACTGGTCGATGCTCATAGAAACTGCGCCCGATATAATCAATTTTGACGCCTTCGGCTTTATGGATTATTTCCTGCTTTATCCTGATGCAATATCGCAGTTTATTTACGACGGCGGCTTTATTGCCTGGGGAATAGTCCCTACATCAGAATTCACCGGTGCAGAGACCGTTGGAGAACTCCGTTTAAGGCTTGAAAAGGGCCTCACGGTATTAAAGGAGATCGGGCTGGACACGGACCTTATTACACGGCGGTCCTTGCTAACCCCTTCCTGCGGCATGGGCACGATGGACGAGGCATCTTCCAACAGGGTCCTGGAACTGCTCTCCCTTCTTTCCAAAGACATGAAATGAGGCGCTTTGCAACGTCATCATAACAAGGATGCCGGTGCAGAGTCATAGCGGTGCATGGCCAAAAAAAACTCCCCTGCGCATGGCTTTCAGCCATATACAGGGGAGATCCTTTTTTAAGCTATAATATTACAGGCTTCAAAAAACCCGTTTAACGGATTTACCTGGCAAGGGAAATAACAATATCGCCCTCATAGGTCTTTCCCGCCTTGATGGCAGTTTCCTTGCCGTCAACCTTCATGACTACCTTGGCCCCGTTGGCGCCCTCTATGGTGCCCTTGTCCACAACCAGCTTGCTGATCAGGCTTTCGCCGGTAACGGTCCATTTGCCGTCGTCCTTCAGGTTAACGGAGATGGAGGCTGTTTCGTTCCTGTAGTTCCTGTTTGCCACATGACCGAGATAGTAGTACTCATTGATGGTAAAATGTGTGTTCTGCTTGCCCGTTTCATCAACATGCCTGGTCTCTGTAAGAGAGATCGCACCCGTAAGTGAGGCTCCCTTTCCAATGGATACATCCAGGGAGTTGCCGGACTGATTGTAATAGCCGGAGCCGTTT
>JAFGIC010000276.1 GCA_016929815.1 Deltaproteobacteria bacterium | reverse complement strand
TATTTTTTGTCTTACTAGTTTTTTCAAGTAGTACTTTGTATTTTTTTAAAATGAAGGATATTGGTTGATGTCTTTAGTAGATTGAATTCCAAGCGGGAGTTACTCTTGCTGAGTGAGAATAGTGAGATCAGAATTTATGGATCAGGGCATTATCCTCGGCTTCAAAGCCCTGATTCGGTAATTGAAGCAATCCAGGATGTACTCGGAAGATGTGAAGAGACATTACCGTTACCTTGAAAAATAAATAAAACCATGCCGTGCTGTTGTCAGGCTTATTAACCGTCTCATAATAGTATCAACATAATGTCTCCGTAGAATATACCGGATTCCCGCCTTCCACCTTCACTAAGGTTATGGCGGACAGGTCGCGGGAATGACGACGGTGAAGTCAATTATGAGACAAATTAATAAATGCACGGCAAATGTCGCTGATCGGCATTATGGAGCCACGCATGATCGAGGTTTTGGCGCCAGCAGTAAGATGCCAAAAACGGGTCTCAGCAAGTGGCCAATTTAGCTTTTTTCACCTCCTTTCGCAAGTGAAGATTTTGATTGTTTTGAAAGTGATTTTTTTGAGCTATCGGGATTATCTTTTGGGCTGCGGAAGCTTATCCCGTCGAGCACAATTTTATAAGCACCATGCCTGAGGCGGTCGATTGTAGCGGCGCCAAGGAGCTTATTAGGGAAGGCCTCTCCCCACTCATTAATGTCCAGATTGCTGGTAACAATAGTTGATGTTCTTTCATAGCGTTCTGAAACGATATCATGGAGATCCTCATCCTGAGGCGTCCTTAAAGGTTTAAGGCCAAAGTCATCAATGATGAGGAGGTCCACTTTTGTGAGGTTGTTAAATTGCCGGTCATATGAGTGGGTCGCCCTTTAGGCATTGAGCTTTGACAACATGGCGCTCTGCGTGGTGAAGGTGACATCATATCCAATGCGGACAGCGCAATGACCGAGGGCCTGGGCCAGGTGGCTCTTGCCTGTGCCGCATGTGATCGTAAAAGGGACGCTGTTAAGTTATAAAGTTAAATGATCTTCAACCTCTTTTCTTCAACTATCTTCTGCCCTCGGATTACAGACCCGCATATCACCGCACCCGATATGCCAATTTTCCTGGACAGCATTGTCATGGAGGCTCAATAATAACATTACACGCTGCGGGCTTCCACTATATGGTGAAGGGCTTGATAGTTCTATTAGTGATTTTATTGGTATGAAATTTCTTTTAGGTCAATTTCATGACCTTGATAACTTTATAACTTAACAGCGTTATATATCAAAAATACCAAGGAGTATAGTCCCCTTTTAATTTTGGTATATTTTATCACGACCATTTACACATGTATCTTGTCAAGGCTTTCCACTGTCTTGAGCTCGACTATTACCTTGTCTTCAACAACAATATCCGCCAAATACTCGCCGACAATATTATCTTTATACGAAACCGTTATGGGCGCCTGCGCCTCTGCTTTTAATCCACGTGCCTTCAATTCAATCAAAAGTGCGTTTTCATAGACTTTCTCAAGAAAACCCGGGCCGAGAACGCGGTTGACCTCGAATACTGCGCCTTTGATAGTGAATGTAATGTCATTAATGTCCATAAAAACCTCTTTAACCGCAGACGGAAGATATTAATATAACATCTGCGTAAATCCGCGTGTGTCCGCGGTTAATTGTTTTTTTGCCGCAGACTGACGCAGACTGACGCAGACTATTATTTATTATATAGGCCATTCTGGCAAAAAGACTTTCTCACACATTAAAAGTATAATTTGTCTGCGTGTTTATGCGTGTGTCAGCGGTTAAAATGTTTTATCAGGCCCTAATGGCAGATGGCTTTATATTTTTTTGAAACGATAATATATAATGTCTGCGCATATCCGCGAAAGTCTGCGGTTAAATACAGAATTTTTTAATACACTGGCAGCAAAACAATAAAACTAAAAATCAGACAAAACGACGTTTAAAAGACATGAAACTGTTTGCGGATGTTTGACATGTATATTTGGCAGAATATACCGATATGGCCGCTCTTAAAAGGGTTAACTCCATTTTCTCTCCCTAAAAAGCGCTTAATCTGTACCCAATTATAAATTCAATGTTAATAGTATAAAACAAAAATTTCGGATGTCCCGGATATAAATGAAATTTTATTGACAAATCATGTAATAAAAATATATCTTTTCAAACAAATTGAAGCCCTTCCGGAAATTAATAAACCACGGACGGGCAGAAAAACAGCGTCGCGATTTGTAAAAATGCGACCGGAATGAATGTAAAAAGGGGGTGATTCCCATATTTAATGGAATTGGAGCGGGGGAGATTTTCACGGATCTATCGATCTTTAAGGATGAAATGGATCCCTTAAAGGCCCCCGTGCGTTTCCGTGCCCCTGGAAGATGTTTCGAGGTATTTGCCATGTAATTTAAATGTATTACAGCTCATTGTTTTTTCGAAATGATATTCGAGGCATGGAAAAGCATCTCTTTTAATTCGGGATGCTTTTTTGTTTATTCATCCCTGAACTTACATTTTATAAAAGGAAAGATATATGAAGGTTATTGTACAGAACAATCAGATAGAAAGGGCCATTAAGGACCTTAAGAAAAAGCTGACCAAGGAGGGTTTTTTCTCTGAGATTAAAGAGCGTCGTTATTACGATAAACCGAGTGTGGCCAAAAAAAAGAAACAGGCAAAGGCCGCAAAGAGACGCAGGAAAAGGATGAGAAAATTTCCCAGGGCGTTCTAAGTGAGATTTGACCGTCAATTCCCTCCCGGGATTGACGGTCAAATTTGGTTTAAGCTTCTCCCCTTTGGCGTATGATCTCTGAAAGTATCACCCCGCAGGCCACTGATACATTAAGGGACTCCGCATTTCCTGAAGACGGTATTCCCACAATCTGGTGGCATTTGTTCCTTATCATGTGGCCCATACCCTTGTCTTCGCTCCCCAGAACCAGGACAGTGTCCCTGTGCCAGTCAAAACAGTAAATGGATTCTGTCCCTTCACCGGCTGTCCCGATTATCCAGAAACCTTCATCCCTCAGGAGATCCAGCGCCCTTGACAGGTTTACAACCCTGGCAACGGGGATATTAAGATAGGTCCCTGCCGATCTTTTTATCACATTTTGGGTGATCTGTGCTGAGCGGTCCTTAGGGATAATAATGCCCTGGACGCCGAAAAATACGGCGGAACGGATTATGGCGCCAAGATTCCCTTCATCGGTGATGTGATCTATTGCGATCAGGAGTCCCTGCCCCGGGCTTTTTTTGGAGATTTCGATCAGGTCTTCAAGATCAATATAGGCAAATTCCCCGGCGACTGCAATGATCCCCTGATGGGCTGTACCAGGGAGGGCGTCGTTAAGAACCTCTTGCTTTTGATTGATGACCGGTATCCTTGTTTGCCGGGCGATTTCCAGGATCTCCCTAGCCCTTGCCGGGTCCCGCCCCTCACTGATCCATATCTCATGGACCCTTATCCTGCCGGAGACAAGGGCCTCTTTCACGCTGTGAAGGCCGGGGATCAGGTGCTTTTTCATATCTCCAACATCTCCTTCACAAAGGGATACATCCTTGATCTCCTGCACCGGCTTGAAAGGACGACAGCCTTTGTCTCGCTGACGGCCTTTTCCAGGTTATCGTTGATGATAAGATAATCATACCATTCACAATTTTTAAGATTATTGACGGCTTCTTTAATCCTGCCATCTATGACATCGCTGTCATCAGTGTCTCTTGACCTTAATCTCTGTTCAAGGATTTCTATGGACGGGGGAAGGATATATATCAGAACGCTTTCCGGGAAAAGGCCTTTTATGTTTTTTGCGCCATGATGATCTATGTCGAGTACTACATCCATGCCCTTTTCAGTCCGGTTCTCGAGACTCCGGATTGAAGTGCCGTAAAGATTCCCATATACATTTGCCCATTCAATAAAGGCGCCCTGGTCGATCATTCTGCGAAAGGTATCTTCGTCCACAAAATGATAATCAACGCCGTTTGTCTCGTTATGCCTTGGAGGCCTGCTGGTATGGGATATCGAATATCCCAGCCCGGTAATTCGCTTTTTCAATCCCTTGATGACTGTAGATTTTCCTGCCCCGGAGGGGCCTGAAAAGATAAATATATTACCCTTCATCATTGTCATCTCTGATCTCTTCCTTTGTAAGGGTTATGTCCGGGCTGAATCTCTGCGCAATGGTCTCCGATTGTATAGCCGACAGTATGACATGGTTGCTGTCGGTGATGATTATTGACCTTGTCTTTCTTCCCTGTGTGGCGTCTATCAATCTTTTGTCCTGACGCGCCTCGTCGCGCAGTCTCTTCATGGGGGCTGCGTTGGGGGATATTATCGCGACAACCCTTCTTGAAACAACCGAATTGCCGAATCCCACATTTACAAGCTTGTGAGTCATCTATTTTACTCCTGTTATTCTACATTCTGTATCTGTTCCCTGAGCTTTTCCAGTTCCGCCTTGACCTCCACGGCCCTTGCAGATATCAGGGAATCGTATGCCTTTGAGCTTATGGTGTTGATCTCCCTGTTAAGTTCCTGGATCAGGAAGTCCAGCCTTCTGCCCTCGGAGTCCTCCATTGTCATGTAATTGCGAAACTGTTTAAGGTGGCTCTTTGTCCGGACTATCTCCTCTGTGATGTCGCACCTCGATGCGAATATGGCTATCTCCTGGGCGAGCCTCCCTTCATCGGTCCGGATGTCTTCCGCCAGCGCCTCTATCCTGTTTTTCAATTTTTCCCTGTATTCATTCACTACAACCGGGGACCTCTCTTCAATGGCATTAATGTGCGTCTCGATAAGGTCCAGTCTCAGTAAAAAATCATCCTCAATAGCCTTGCCTTCCCTGGTTCGCATGCTGTCTATGGAGTCGAGGGCCTGTTCAACCGCCTTATTTATGCATGCACGAGATTCCTCAGGATCGGTCTCATCAGATTTCATGATTATCATTTCCTTTATCTGGCAGAGGTAATCAGGGCCAGGCTTGCCTTTGATTCCGAATTCATCATTCATACGCCGGAAGATCTTCAGGTATGAATTCAAGAGAGGGATATTGAGGTCCAGATTATAATTGGTGTCTTTATCCTTTCTGTTTGTTTGCAACGAGACCTCAATGCGGCCCCTTTTAATCCTTGAAGAGATCAGCGCCTTGACCTCATCTTCAAATTCCTGAAGAGATCCCGGCATCTTTATTATGATATCCCTGTATCGGTTATTGAGTGTCTTGATCTCAACCGAATACAATTTATTGTTCAGTTCATATTCACCCCGCCCGAAGGCGGTCATGCTTTTTATCAATGGATGGTCCTCCGTTGCTAATTATTGATTTCGAAAATTATATGTCGATGCTATCAAATATCAAGTTGTTTCGTGCTGGCAGGCGCAAGACTCAGGATGCAAAGGGAAAGATTTCAAATCTCAAATTTGAAATTTCAAATTGATTTATCACCCTGCGCCTTATTCATGTATCCCCCTGAGCTGATTTTTATACCTTCTTCGCACCTCATTAAAATATTCAATCGTTGACGGGTCTCCGTAATCCCTGTATGTCCATTCAATTGCCTTGAAACTCTTTCCATGAAAAATAAGCGTCAGATCCGCGTAGATACCGTGGGAAAGGTATATCCTGTGCGTGTAATTCTTGCCGGTTGCGAGGACCAGGCGTTCAAGGGCGATATATCCCGGATCAATGTTTATTAGCCTTCTCCCATCCTCGGTCAGATATTTTTTTTCCACCATGTTTGTGGTCAATTTTTTCTGGACGATATCTTCGGGCTTTATCAGGTCCCTGAATGATGCGAAACGGCGGTGCAGGGGCCATCCCATCTCCCTTTCATAATACCTGGTGCGGTCAAATAAGAGCCAGGGGCTGATCCAGTCCGTAGGTCCGAAAATAGACTCCATCTCATTGATAACATTGTCAATAAGATCCTTTTCCGGTGAAAAGAGACTTAATATCAGTTTTACGTCATCGGCTTTATTAGGGAGACTCATATTCGTCAACAGCCTTTTTCAATTCGTCAATATTTGCAACAGATGTCCCAACCTTTCCTACGACAATACCGGCGGCAAGGTTGGAGATCATTGCGGCGGTTGCGGTATCCATGCCCGATGCGAGGCCGAGACAGAATACGGCAATAACAGTGTCTCCCGCGCCGGAGACATCAAAGACATTCCTGGCTACAGTGGGGATCGGAAGAGGCAGGCTGTTGTTTTGAAACAGCGTCATGCCGTCTTTCCCCCTGGTGATTAATACAGTACGGCAATTCAGGTCATCCAGGATCTTTCTCCCTGCGCGGTTCAGGCTTTCTTCATCTTTTATCCTGAATCCGCAGAAGGCCTCTGCTTCATGATGATTGGGCGTTATTACATCCGTTCCATGATAATATCGGAAATTATCAGGTCTCGGATCAACACATATTATGATATTCCCCCGCGTCTTGAGGCTCTTTACACCTTCCATCAATGATGATGTTATCATGCCCTTTCCATAGTCGGATATAATAAGGGCGTCTATATTATTCATCCTGCCTTCAAGAAATCCGAGGATTTTTTGTGTGGTATCATCGCCGACGGAATATCTTTTCTCACGATCGATACGGATCATCTGCTGGTTATGCCCGAGTATCCTGGTTTTGATGCTTGTGCATCGGCCCGGATCTGTGATTATTCCATCCGTTTGCCGTCCAAGACCCTCAAAGATATCCCTGATATTCCTGCCGTAAATATCATCCCCAACCGCGCCGCACAGATCGGCCTGTCCTTTCAATGACAATATGTTATAGACGACATTAGCCGCGCCGCCCGGCCTTTTTTCATCTTTTATGATTTCAACAACAGGTACGGGGGCCTCGGGCGAAATCCTGGAAACATCGCCCCATATATATTCATCAAGGATAATATCGCCGATTACAAGCACCCTGGCATTGGTAAACCTGTCTATAAATTCCTTCAGATTTTTCTTTTTTTCGCGCAAATCTATTTCCTGTATTTTATATTTTTTGCCGAGTTGTTTTCCGGGTGGTAAATAGAGGTATGCATAATTATTCAGTTTCCGGGGCGTATATAATATATAATCCAAGAGATTCGGCCTAAAAAAGGCCGGATCTCCTGATTAAGATCGATGAATTATTTAAGAATCAGGCTCCCAGGCTCTGTATGACTGCTTCAAGACTGGGCACCTTGAATACCATAATAAAGCAGATAACCAGGGCATAGATACACAGGGATTCAATCAATGCCAGGCCGATGATCATATTTGTCTGTATTTTCCCTGTTGCCTCGGGGTTTCTGGCTATTCCGGTCAGGGCTGCATTAATGGCGTTTCCCATGCTAAGCCCCGTACCAAAGGCCGCAATTCCGATTCCAAGCCCGCAGGCAAGTGCGACAGCCGCAAACAGTATGCCCAGGCCTGTGGCCTTTGATGAACCGTCATCCGCAAAGACAATTGAAGCCGCTCCCAAGATTGCTAATACCGATAAAGCCGCGATAAAATTTTTTTTGGACATAAAAGAATCTCCCTTCGTTAAATTATTATAAATATTTTTACCGATAATCTGCTTTTTAAACCCTGCACCTTATAACGTAAAC
>JAFGIC010000275.1 GCA_016929815.1 Deltaproteobacteria bacterium | reverse complement strand
TATCGACAATTAAAGGTTTGGAATGATTTTATCTTTTGATTATGGAAACATTATGCGTATTGACAAAATTTTATAAAAAGATAAAAGAATTACATTATACAAAAAGGAAGAAGATATGAATGGACTAAAATCAGGACAACAAGCAGGTATCACACTGGATGAGGCTAAAATAATTGCAGAAAGGAATGGTGAGGAAGTAGTGCCCACATTCTGTGGTATGTGCGGCCCCGGCCCCTTGGGGTGCGGCATATATGCATTTGTAAAAAACGGACGTTTTGTAAGAGTCGCGGGCATGAAGGAGTCGCCTGTAAACCATGGTGCACTCTGTCCTAAGGGGAATGCCGCGCCGCAGTGGGTCTATTCCCCTGACAGGCTGAAATATCCCCTTAGACGCACAGGAGCAAAGGGAGAGGGAAGGTTTGAGCGGATATCCTGGGATGAGGCAATAGGTATTGTTGCCGGTACCCTGAAAAGGCAGAAGGATGCATACGGCCCTGAATCCCTGGCAATCGTGTCACCCGCGCGCAGGTCCTACTCGGAGATACTGCAGCGCTTTCTCACTGCACACGGAAGTCCCAATTTCGGGCATAGCGGCATATGCGCCATGCAGAGGGCCTTTTCCTTCATGTACACCTTTGCAGACTGGCCAGGCGCTGATGTTGAAAAAACCGACCTGGTAATTTACTGGGGACGTCAGCCCGTGTTTTCGGCACCTGCCATGGATCCGTCTAAAATGCTTATCACGGCTAAAAGAAGGGGAGCGAAGGTGATTGCCATTAAACCATCCGTTGAGCCGGATGCAGGCATGGCCGATATCTGGGTGCCCATCCGACCCGGTACGGATGCGGCCCTGGCACTTGCCATGCTTAACGTGGTCGTCAAAGAAGATCTGATTGACAGGGCATTTGTTGAAAGATGGTGCTATGGCTACGAAAGGCTGATAGGGCATGTGCAAAAATATCCTCCGGAGTGGGCTGAAATTGTTACAGGGGTTCCGGCATTACAGATACGCGATGTTGCGCGACTCTACGCTAAAACCAAAAAAGCGGCCATTGATATCGGAAATGGGGTAGAGCATGCCCCGTCATCCAGCGATGCCATAAGGGCGGTAGCGATCCTTATCGCTATAACAGGACATCTTGACAGGGAGGGAGGAAACCTATTCGGCTGGGGGCCGATGGGTGCGCCGACCGACATGCCGCATTTCAGGGACATTATGCTAAGGGATCGTTATACACAGGAGATGATAGATAAACTCGTGGGGCCGGAATTCCCAAGGGCCTTTCAGCCCTTTCTGGAAGGGCTTTCCTCTGCCTATTACAGGATATTTGAAAGCGTTTTAACGGAAAGGCCTTATCCGATACGGACCGTGATTTCACCCGGGACGCAGCCGTCCGTCAGCACCCGGGGATCAGGGCGGGTTATTGAGGCCCTTAAGAAGCTTGATTTTTATGTGGTGGTTGACTGCAACCGCACCGCCGACATGAGCTATGCCGACATAGTTATCCCTGTTTCCACTACCTATGAATGGGATCACCCCTTTGATGGAAGGGATGTCTGGGTTATGGCCTACAGGCAGGTGATTAAGCCGCTCGGAGATTACAAATCCATGCATCAGTTTTTCCTGGACCTGGGCGTTGCCTCGGGTTACGGTAATGATTTCTGGCAGGGAGACATAAATTCCTATATTAATTATCAGTTGGAGCCGTTAGGGATAACCTTTGAGGAACTAAAAAAATACCCGACCGGCAAAAAGTTCACACCGAGGCCAAGGGTTTATGAAAAATATGAAAAGGTGTTTAAGAGAAAAAGCCCGAGGCTGTCCGGCGAGCCATATCTGCCCCACGGCAAGGTGGAGATATACAGCGATGCCTTTGAGGATGCAGGATACAGCCCCCTCCCCGAATGGCGTGAACCTCCCGAGGGGATCACGGCGACACCGGAATTGACAGAAAAGTACCCGCTTATCCTGGCGGACTATCATACATCAAAAAACTTTACCGGATCATGGATGAGAAACGTACCTGCCTTGAGGGAGATTTCTCCTGAGCCGGTCCTGCACATACATCCTGATACGGCAGCAGAAAGAGGCATTAATGACAGCGACATGGTCTCCGTCACCTCACCCCACGGACAGATGAAGGTGAAGGCGAATTTGTATCCAGGTATAAGACCCGATACCGTCATGATCCTGCACGGATGGTGGCAGGGTTGCAGGGAACTGGGAATTGATGATTACCCGATACTGGACGGAGGCGCCAATGTCAACATAATGTACAGCGTTGATCATGAAAAGGCATATGATCCCTTAATAACCGCCATGAGCAGCCAGACGCTTGTGGAGGTTAAAAAATTGGAATAAAAATAACCGGTTGTCCGGAGGGTGGAAAGCAAAATGAAATTCTGTAGAATCACTGAGTTTTCTTTAAAAGCGGCCAGGGGATATTTCATTTTCTTTACGAAAATTATCGCGTCAATTTTGGTCTTATCTTTTTTCAGTATTAAGACTGTTAATGCAGAGACCTTACAGGATCATGGAACATTCTTTGCGCGGGACCGGGGTGATATCCCGGACAGGGGACCGGAGGCGGCCGGACGGGAGGATCGTGAAGCGAGTGCAGGAGGCGTTTCAGGCTATAGAGATGTCCGTGTCGGTTTATATGAAAACAAGCCTAAAATATACACGGACGAGAAAGGAGCAGCAGCGGGCATTTTCCCCACTATCCTTGAGGAGGTAGCTCGGAAAGAAAAATGGCGATTGACTTATGTGCCCTGCGAATGGTCCGGATGCCTTGAAGCCCTTGAAAACGGGGATATTGATCTGATGCCTGATGTAGCCTTTTCGTGGGAACGGAACGAACGGTTCAATTTTCATACGGAAGAGGTCGTCAGCAGCTGGTCTGCAGTATATGTCAAAAACAGAGAGCAGATAGGGGCAATATCGGATCTGAACGGTCGAAGGGTAGCTGTGCTTAAAGCTTCAATCCAGGAAAATTTCTTCGAACAGATGGCAAACGGTTTTGGCTATAAAGTTACTTTTATCGAATCCGAATCCTTTGATAGCGCCTTCGAGCTTGTGGCCGACGGCAGTGCGGATGCGGTTATTTCAAACTGTTTTTTTGGAGACGATTTTTACAGGCAATACGGTCTTGAAAAGACATCTATAGTCTTCAATCCTGTATCCTTATATTTTGCTGCAGCCTCCGACGAAAATGCCTACCTCTTAAAGGCCATTGACAATAATCTGCGTACAATGAAGTCTGAGCCGGGCTCTATCTATTACAAGGCATTGGAGAGTGTAATGGAAAGGCCGCCGAATGTAATTATCCCCCGGTATATGATCTGGACAATCGGCTGCATAGGATTACTTCTCCTTTTGAGTTTAGCCTTCATTTTTTTACTTCGCTGGCAGGTAAGGATCGGAACGAAAAACCTGGCTTATACCAATAAGATGCTGCGCGACAGTGAAAAGAAATTTAGAGATCTTTTTCATCAACATGCGGCTGTCAAACTTATTATAAATCCGAATAACGGGAATATTGTCGAGGCCAATGAAGCCGCTGAAAGGTTTTATGGCTGGTCCATGGATCAATTGAGGCAGATGCGCGTCCAGGATATAAATACACTGTCATCAGAACAGGTAAGAGAGGAAATGGAGAAGGCAAAGAATTTGGAGCGCACTCATTTTGAGTTCAGACATCGGTTGGCTGACGGATCGATCAGGGATGTAGCGGTATTCAGCAGCAGGATTAACCTGAACGATGAAATAATGCTCCATTCCATCATCCACGATATAACAAGACTCAAGCAGGCGGAAAGAGAGAAGGAGAAACTTAATGCACAGTTTATGCAGGCCCAGAAGATGGAGTCTGTCGGTCGATTGGCCGGCGGTGTGGCCCATGATTACAACAACATGCTTGGGGTCATCATAGGCTACACGGAACTGGCCCTGCAAAAGATACCGATAGAAGATCCGCTGCGAAAAGATCTGCAACAGATTTTAAACGCAGCCGAACGTTCAAAAAACATTACGCGCCAGCTGCTTGCCTTTGCCCGCAAGGAAACTATTTCGCCGCATGTGCTAGACATTAACGCAACAGTGGAAAGGATGCTCAATATCCTGCTGAAGCTTATCGGCGAGGACATTGAGCTGACCTGGCTGCCCGGAAAAGACCTCTGGCCGGTATTGATGGATCCTTCCCAGCTCGATCAGATGCTGGCCAATCTGTGTGTTAATGCCAGGGACGCAATAACAAACGTGGGCAAGATCGTAATAGAGACGGGAAAGGTGTCCCTTGATGAAGACTATTGCGCAGATCATCCGGGCTTTAAGCCGGGCGATTTCGTACAGATAGCGGTCAGTGACAACGGTTGCGGCATGGATAGTGATACCATGGATAAAATCTTTGAGCCGTTTTTTACTACCAAGGATACGGGAAAGGGCACAGGTTTAGGATTGGCCACAGTATATGGAATTGTCAAGCAGAACAATGGCTTTATCAACGTTTACAGCGAACCGGGACAAGGCACGACGTTCAGAATTTATCTGCCCGGACATGAGGGTGATATCACCGAAGTGCGTCCTGAGCATATTGAAAAAAGCGTCGAGGGCAGGGGTGAAACGGTGTTGGTCGTTGAAGATGAAATATCAATTCTCTCATTGATTGAAAAAATCCTCACCAGTTATAACTACAGGGTTTTAACGGCCAGGACCCCTTCAGAAGCACTGCAAAAGGCTGAAAGTCAGGCAGGAAAGATCGACCTGCTGATTACAGACGTGGTCCTGTCCGAGATGAACGGACGCGAGTTGGCTCAACGTACGTCGGCTATTGATCCGGGTATCAAGTGTATCTATATGTCTGGTTATACGGCGGACATCATTGCGCATAGGGGTGTGCTGGATAGAGGTTTTCAATTTATCCAGAAACCGTTTTTGTCCAAAGACCTGGTTTCTAAAGTCAGGGAAACGCTCGATGTATAAAGATATTATATAAGCGATTAATATATAGATACAGTATTTTAAAATGGCACTAATGATCATGCAATTATTAAAAGGAATACCCTGCGGGGCGCCTGGTTGGGGGAAGGAACCGGCAGAATATCCTTAAACTCATACAGGAGAAGGCCCTGACAAAAGGGGCTGATATACGCTGCCAGGTAGCGGCCGTGCAACTGAACCGGCAAGAAAAGGGCAGGGTGCACGGGATTTTTATTGTTTCTTGTTTTGTCCAACATGTTGACAATATTTGCCTATAGGATATTTATAATATTATAAAAAATAGTAGCCTAACGACACTGATAGCAGATTTATTAATAGGAGAATAATATTTTATGAAAATCGTATCCAAAGAATCAATCCCTTCCTGGCATACCCTGCCTGTTGATGATGTATTTTCCTGCCTCGATTCGCCGAGCTGCGGTTTGACCGGGGCTGAAGCGGCCAAACGGCTGGAAGAATACGGTCCCAATGAACTGGAGTCAGGCCACAGGATATCGCCATGGTCGATTCTGTTAAGTCAGTTTAAGAATGTACTTATCATTATCCTCATTGCGGCCACGGTCCTTTCGGCCTTTCTGGGGCATGAAGTAGAGGCCATAGCAATTGCGGTAATAGTGATGTTTGCCGTTGTCCTTGGCTTTATTCAGGAATACCGTGCGGAACGGGCGATTGAGGCGCTGAGGCAGATGGCTGCGCCTACGGCAACTGTTCTTCGCGACAAGGAAGAGGCGGAGATTCCCACGCGTAATCTTGTGCCCGGGGATGTAATTCTCCTGAAGGCCGGAGACAGGGTGCCTGCCGATGTCCGCCTGATTGAGGCAATCAATCT
>JAFGIC010000274.1 GCA_016929815.1 Deltaproteobacteria bacterium | reverse complement strand
CGTCATTATCCATCAGTTGGTAATTATAGGAGGTCATTAATGCATCTATCCAGCCCAGGTTTGCCGCCTGTGTCAGCATTGACGGCATGTTTGCATGGCAGCTGAACCCGAAGAATTTTATCTTGCCTTCTTTTTTTTTCTGTTCAGCCCATGCCTTGATTTCAGGGGTGAGCAGGCCGGGGTCCTGGAGCATGTGGATGAAGTACAGATCAATATAATCCGTCTGCATACGCTCAAGGGAGATATCGAGCTGCTCAGACATCCGTTTAGGTTCAGTTGTCCGGGATGCCTTGGTGACCTGGAAGACCTTTTTCCTGTCTTCGGGGTACTTGCTGAAAAATTCGCCGATGATCTGTTCGTTTCTGCCGTTACCGTAACTGTTCGCAGAATCCCAGTAATTGATGCCCATGTTAAGGCCTACCCTCAGGAGTGTCTGGTAGCCCGATGAATCCACCGAGCCGCCCATGCCGAGGATGGAAACCTGTGCTCCTGTTTTTCCAAGTGTTCGTGTCGGCATCATATTTGAATTGCCCTGGTCGGCATTTTCGGCAGACAATGCCTTTTCAATGAAACCTCCTGAGAGGGCAAGAGAGGCGCTCCCTGCGGCTGCTGTCTTTATAAAGGATCTCCGGTTTATCTTCTTTTTATCTCCCATAAGCTATCTTCTCCCGTATAAAAATGATTTCGGAGGCACTTAATAAAAAAATTATCGTCACCCCGGCGGAGGCTGATGCTCATAATCTATATAATATAAGGATTCCGGTTTTCAACGGAACTTATTATAATATTTATAATAATAAAAAATTAAAATAAAGGCAATCGGCTTCGATTGCCGCGATAATCAACGGAAAGGTGGAGAAAGATTTGCATAAAATGCCGCGTGGTTGGATGTGAAGAATGGGGGTGTTCTTTTGACAATAGCGCGGATCACAGGGTCTTTTTTGAAATCATATTCCAGAAAGGCCCTGACCTTATCCCTGTTCCATGACTTGGGGTGCCGGAAGTTCGAATAAAATGACAGGTCTCCTTCATAGAACTGGCTTGTGTCATATTTCTTCGCGTCAGGCCCGTTCACCGGCATATTAAAGACAGAAAGGTTCATAAAATCGATCTCCCCATGATGTCTCTTTACAAAGTCGAGGGTCTGCATTGCCTCTGAGTGCCCTTCAGGCGGGGTCCCGAAAAGAAAATACAGAAATGTCCCAATGCCTGCCTTTTTGATGTTTTTAAGGGCTATTGACGCGGTTTCAAGGTCTATCCCCTTCTGCAATTGATCAAGCACATTCTGATTCCCCGATTCAATGCCTATCTTGAGCAGGGCGCATCCGGAATTCCTTAAACCTGTGCAGAAGTCCGGATCTTTGAAGTGGTCTGTCATACGTGCGAATCCGTACCATGGTGCCGTCAGGGGACGGTCGATCAGGCCTTTCAGCAGGGATGGGCTCATGGCGTTGTCAAGGAAATGGACAAGTGCGGGGTTGTGCCTGTTTATAAGCGACTCCAGGTCCTCAAGTACAAGATCCACGGATATGGGTTTATAGGGGTTCCCTTCCGCCTTTTCCGGACAGAAAAGGCATTTCTGCCAATAGCAGCCGCTAGATGCGCTGTAGGGCAGTATCAGCCCCGGTGAAAGATAGTCCTTAAGTCGGAATTGATCATATACGGGTCTGCAATGACCATCCTTTCCATCAATGCCCAAAAGACCGCGGATATATTCCTCGCCCGGACCTGCAACCATTTCATCCACAAGGCCGCTGAAGGGATTCTTCCATCCCGGTCTTTTTATCCAGGACGTAACCAGGCCTCCGCCCAGTATGATTTTTACATTGGGATATTCCTTCTTAAAGAGGCCTATCATTGAAAAGGCGGTAAGGGCCTGGCTCAGGAAGTTTAAGGATATCCCGATATGATCGTTTGAAGACCTTGAGAGCTGAGAAATAAGCCGCTCACGGAAATAGCCATAAAAGGGGTTCTTTTCCGGTTCCTCAGCAGCACGTATAAGGTCCGTGGTCTTTAGGGGGGTGAGGTTCCGGTCATGGTAATTGCTGAGGCTGACCCTGACCCCTGAAGGGAAAAGGGATTTCTCCAGGATCCTGTTCACATCAGCCACTGCCCTTGAATATCTGGCAATGTCCAAGTGATGTCCCCTGTTTCGCAGGTAAGCAAGATTTGCCCCGAGGTTTTTTACTGAACGTCTTGTCCAGGTATCCTCTGCTTCGACAGGTCTGTGAACGGCCCAGAGCGCAGCATCCAGGTTTGCATCAATTACGGTAGATGGCCTTTTGTCCGAGCCGGTGGCGCCTGCGAGCCTGGCGATACCTGCCGGGGGCTCGCAGGGTTTTGAGAGGGGAGGGTGTATCAGAATCATTATAAAAAACCTATTTTTCAGGGGTGATTGTGGTTGCCGGAGTTGATTCCGAAACCGGCAGCCCCCTTGCCTTGACAAGGTATTCCGTTATAACAGCTGCGTCTTCATCGGATATACCGCTGAAAAATTTCTTTTTCATCTTATTTACAATCTGCTTCCAGCCCTCTTCGGATTCTCTCCTGTTAATCTTGTCAAGTGAATGGCACCTTGAACAGCGCTTCTTAAAAAGGGCCTCGGGTTCCATCCCCTCAGCGCACGCCATTTTTTCAGAGGAAGCGGTAAACAGGAAGATGGAAAACATGAAAATAATTATTTTAAAATATGATCTGATAGACATTTTAGACCTCCTATATTATAGATCAAACAGTATAGTGCACTGGGGCGATTTTTAAAAGATATTACTTATAAGAGATATTTTTTTGTTGTCCCACTGGTTAATCAAATGATAGGGTCAGCATATCTAATTAAAACACGGGACATGTATTTAATGGACTATCTTCAGGCAACTGTTATCGCGATCGTAGAAGGCATTACGGAATTCCTGCCGATCTCTTCCACCGGGCACATGATTATCACGGAAAAACTCTTAGGGCTTGAATCCTCCCCACTGCTGAATGTATATAAAATCACCATCCAGTTCGGGGCCATCCTTTCGGTTGTCTTCCTTTACTGGAGACGCTTTTTCCAGTCAGTGGATTTCTACTTAAAGCTGTTTGCGGCCTTCCTTCCCGCGGCGGTATTCGGTTTTATCCTGAGCGATGTTATAGACAGGATGCTCGGCAGCGTCTTCATAGTCGCACTATCCCTGATAGCAGGAGGGGTTGTCCTTATCTTTATTGATTACTGGATTAAGAATGACCGTCCTGACAACCAGGCAATAACATATCCCATGGCCTTAAAGATAGGTCTTTTTCAGGTCATATCCATGATACCGGGCGTGTCCCGATCTGCCGCCACAATAATAGGAGGTATGTGCCAGAGATTGAACAGAACACAGGCCGCGGAATTTTCTTTTTTTCTTGCGGTGCCTACCATGTTCGCGGCATCCGTTTGGCAGCTCTTCAAGTATTACGGGGAGATTGACACCTCGAATATCTCTCTGCTCATT
>JAFGIC010000273.1 GCA_016929815.1 Deltaproteobacteria bacterium | reverse complement strand
TAATATAATAACGCTACAAGACTCGGCAAACTTCATGCCTGCATGTAAACATGAAACCTGTCATGCTCAATGAATACACCCCATGATTTTTCTTGACCCGTTTTATTGCATAATTTATACTTTTTTATCAAAGGGAGCATAATATGACTCATAAAATTCTTCTTGTCGATGATGAACCGCACGTTATTGAGGGTCTGAAACGGATCCTTCATAATGAGCCCTACAAGATCCTGAGCGCCAATTACGCCAATGAAGCCCTCCAGATCCTTACACAGGAATCCGTATCCGTTGTTATCAGCGATGAAAAGATGCCGGGTCTCCAGGGGGCCGAGTTTCTTGCAATGGTTTACAAGCATTTTCCCGAAACAGTGCGGATTATGCTGACCGGACATGCCAACCTTGACCTGGCAATAAAGGCCATCAACGAGGGACAGATCTATCGCTTCTTAGTAAAACCCTGCAACGGCGATGAGCTCCGCCATACCATCAGGCAGGCCATTCAACAGAAGGATCTGGCAGACAAGAGCCGGAAACTCTTACAAAAGGTAAAGGAGCAGGATATTGTCCTCCAGCGGCTGGAAAAGGATAATCCGGGCATTACCAGGGTTGACAGGGATCCTACAGGCGCCATTGTTGTGGATGACCTTGGATCGGATCTGAACAGGCTTATCCAGGAGATAAACAAGGAATTGAGCCATTGAAAGAATCTATATATATTGTCCAATTTTATAGTACTAATCAAGGCATACTACATAATTGACATGTTTATTAAAGCTGGAGCCAGATTATGTAAACACCAGGCAACTTTCCGCAAAAGGTAAGTCATGAAAACAAATAACAATACATCAGATCCGTCGAAAAGAAGAAAAACGATCTCTGCCGGTGAGCGCGCCCTGGCGATCTTAGAGGTGCAAAATATTTTCAGTAAACATTCTTATTATCACGCTGCCTCCAGACATTTGGATGAACTGGCCGATATCTGGGTCAAGGAAGATGGTCCCTACGCCCCTACTGCTAAATGGACAAGCAATATGGGCATTATCGAAGGCATGGCACAAATCAGAAAATTCTATGGGGACAACCTGAAAGAGCACCTGTAGAATCTCCTTAACTCGGTAAGCAAAATACTCCCGGAGATTAAAAATGTACCTGAAAATCTCGGGGTATGCTTCGGGTATGACATGAACTCACTGACTACGCCTGTCATAGAAATAGCCGGCGATGGCAAGACTGCAAAGGGCTTACGGTACTCTCCGGGAATAAACATACTTGGAGCGTTTACGGATGATGGAAAAACAAGCATGAGGGGCGAATGGCGGATGACAAAGTATGGGGTGGACTTTGTTAAGGAGGACTGCAAATGGAAGATATGGCATATAGTTATATATTTTGACAATACCCCGCCCGGTTGGTCATATGAAGATGGACAGCCGGTATATAAACCGGTCGGGGTTGCAGGGCCAGACTCCACAGATGTATCACAAAATGGAAAAATAAAAAGGATTCATCCCAGCCACGTAATAAGCGGAATCTCGCTTAACCCGAATCCGGAACCGTATAAGGCATGGAGGCCTACGCTTGTTCCTAAGATGTGGCCAAGATTGCCTGAACCCTATTATACGTTCAGTGAGACGTTCAGTTACTAAAAAAGGCCCCAATTAGGCGCATTTTTCCCGCAGCCATATGGGGCCCGTTAAGCAGAGTAAAGCATCATACAAAACACGAAGGACGGAGTTTTAATCCCGGTTAATGGGGAATCCCGAGTTCCTTCTTGTTCCCATTAAGATCTGTCCGGGAAAAGCTGAGATATGAGACCTTTATGCTGGTGTACTTGTTGTTTTTGAGTTCGTACATGATGATGCCGTGGTAATCAAAACATTCCCCCTTTTTTACCTTGCCGAATACTGAATTATCATCATCCCTCTGTACTATAAAGTGTGTCCACATCTGGATGGCAATCGTTTCATCATCGCTGATGAAACGCTCAACATTGAGTTCTTCCTTTATCGATTGCCACATATGGGCATAATGATCCTTCATGCCCTGCATGCCTTGAAGCACTAGCGTTCCGTTGACTATAACACAGTCAGGGTGGAGATAGCCCTCAAAAGCAGTGGCGTCGCGCTTGTTGAATCTGTTGATGTAATCCATAAAGACTTCTTTTTTCATATTGACCTCCTTAAAATTTTTAGAATTTATAAATCGCATGCAATCCCCCTGTTTTTGAGGAGGCGCACATGGTGGTAAAAAAGATCCTTTTCTCTTTTAAGGTCATATGAAATAATTAACCATGGCCCATTGTGAATTTTTCATAGCTTTTGGCGCATATTTTTACTGCCCCGTAAAAGGATATTTTGAGGAGCGTGCTTCCCCTTTAAAGGGAGATAATCTGATCAGTCACCTCCGTAAACGCGATATCATGACTGATCAAAAATAGCTGGTCATACCAATGTTCAGTCACTTCTTCACGTCCAACATCAATGGCCCTGAATGCATGCGCAAGATTAGCCCTGCGCGCCGCATCAAGGTTGGATGTGGGCTCATCAAAAAAGGCTACCCTTGCGCCGATGGTCTGAAGGAGCGCCAGACGCAATGCCACTACGGCGCTCATTGTCTGTCCCCCGGACAGCTGCTCGTCGGTGCGCTCCCTTAATTCCCCGTCCTGCATGTCCCTGAGGACTATCTGATATTTGTCGCCCCAGTAGAGTTCTTCATCCGTCTCTGCTATGTTCCGGTAAATGATATCCGCCCTGAGACTTATCTCCTCACGAAAACGTTCCGACAGCTGCGTTGACACGTTATTAAATATCTTATTCCGTAAAAATTTGACCAGCTCTTCCTTGCCCTCCAGGCCTTTCTTTTCATTTAGAAGCTCCGTTATCTCTTTCTTTATCTGCTTCATCCTTTTAATCTCTTCTTCGATTCGGAGGCTGTCCTTGTCCAGGGCGTCAACCTTCTGTTTGATTGATGCTACACCTGCAACCAGCTGCTCTTTTTTCACACGCGCCTCAATATGTCGCTTGATATCATAATCCTTTTGTATTGTTTCAAGTCCTTTTTGTTTGACAACAAGGGCCTGCTTCAATTCCTCTAAAACTTTTAAAAACCCTTTCAATGATTCACGCCTGTTGTTCAGGTCATCGGCATCCTTCTGATTGGCGAAAAAGGCGTCCCTGGATGCCTGATGTTTGCTCCTCAATATTTCGACCCTCGATATTTCCGCATCCAGGCTGCTGTACTTTTTAAGGTCTTCCTTCCTTTTTAATGCCTTTTTTTCAGCATCCTCCTTTCTCTTCTGAAGCCCCTTAAGGCTGAGCCTTCGATTATTATTCTCAGTCTTTCTTTTGTTTAATGCATCCAGCTGTTTTTCAATCTCCTGTGCCTGCACCTTTATGGAATCCAGTTTCCTACGCGCAGTCTCTGATGCTGTTATATCTTTGATCAGGGCATCCAATCGTCTATCAAGCTCAAGTCCCTCCCTGTCCAATTCCTCTACCCTTGCACTGAATACATCCCGGGGCGCCTTGCCTGCAATGTTCTGACACTCTTCCTTAAAAAAGGGACATATGCCCTCAGAGAGTTTATCCTTTCCTTCCTGCAGTCCGTCCCGCCTGCCTTTCAGGAGCCCCTGGGCCTGATGAAGCTTCTCCGCCTCTTTTTTTAACCCAGGCAACCTGGCTGCCGTTGCCTCAGTCTCCTTATCTGCCGCCAGCGCCTTCATGGCTTCCAGCAGACGGCCTTCTTCCTCATTCTGTTGCCTTTCGACCTTCTCAACCTCGTTCTTTTCGTGCGCCAATGACTGTGTAAGACCGGCGCTTTCCTTATCCAGTCCGATAATGTCCCTTTCTATCTCCCTCCTCAGCCTGTCCTGTTCCCTCAGGGTCTTAAGATCGGCGTCGGCCGTCTCAAAGTCCTCCTTGCCAGCCCGGTTCTTTTCTATGATCTCAAGGGCCTTTTCCGCCTCTTTCACCCTCTTTTCCTGGTCGGCTGTCTTCCCCTGTCCGTCACGGATGCGGTTCTCCAGGATCTGTATCTCAGACCTGATCGTGTTGACCGCCTTTTCCTGCGCATCAAGATCAACCAGAAGCCTTTCGGTTTCAGAAAGAGATTTTTCTTTCTCCGATAAAATCTTCTTTTGGGTATCAATCATCGAAACCAGATCGTTCAATTCTTTCTTTCGTTCAGGCATGGCGGTTATCTGTTCCTGTTTGCCTTTTATCTTAACGCTCAATACCTCGATCTTATTTTTTACCGACGCAAGCAGGGTGCTTGTGCCTTTGTATGTCTTTCTCCAGGCATCGATGCCGAGGATCTCGTCAAATGCCTCCTGGCGCCTGGTAGGCTGTTTGATTACAAAGGGCCCCAGGAATTCGTTCTGAAAGGGGCCTATAACCAGCTTATACTGATCAGCCAGGGGACGGCCGCTGTCAAGTCCGAGAAGCCCCTTTATACGCGCCTCCGTTTCAGGCGCTCCTGCATGGTCTTCAACCTCAAAGGTCCCGTTTATCTCCTTTGCCAGCAGCCATTTGGCCCCTGCGCCGACAGTGCGTAAAACCCGATATGTCTCACCGTCGTCAGCCGTAAATGTTACCGCAATCTCCCCTTTTTTTTCGCCGATGGTAATAAAACGCTCAATATTCCCGACAAAGTCACGGGCATCTACACCGAACAGGGCATAGCCGATTGCCTCAAAGACAGTGCTCTTTCCGACCCCGTTGTCGCCCGACAGGACATTGATCCCTTTGACAAAATAAAGCTCCTTGTCACGGTGGATCTTGATATTCTTCAGGGAGATTGAAAGTATCTGCATAATTTAAACCTTATCCGGCAAGAGACCAAGCAACTCATCATCTTCGACATCACCCTTCAGGACCAGATCACGGATAGAGATGCACAACCCGGCCAATTCGTCCTCCCTGCCTTGATATTCGCTATGCACCCCGATCAATTCGTGAAGCACATCCGTTTCAATCTCCGCGAGTGATTTTTTTACAACCTCCCCGCCTGCGGTCTGTGCCACCAGGGAAAGCCGGTTTTTTATCTCAAGATGCAACGGGGAGGAAAACTCCTCAAGGGCCACGGTTAAACGCTCCCTTCCCAGTTCAAAGGGATGAAAGGCAACTTTGCCATTAAGCCTCAACTCCAGCAACGGGGCGCGTTCATCGGATATGCCTGCCACCTTTTCCTTTACCTGTTCCTTGAAACGGAGAAGCGCCTCTTCAGCGTCTTTGGCCCCATCGAGATCGATGACCTCCACCAGCATGGGCCTGGGGTTGGTCGACCTGAATTCGGGCGAAAATACCCCGTCCTTTACCGTAACAAAATAGTAACCCTTGTCGTGTTTTTCCTCGCCGAAGTTGACCCTTTCCGGTGCCCCGGGATTATAGGCAAATGGCCTCCCATCCGGCGTTTCGATCACATAGGGCTTGTGCCCATGCCCGAGCGCGACATAGGCAAATTTATCGGCCAGGGGATAGGCCTCTTCGAGTTTCATGTTGCCTATATCAACCGGTGAATATTTCCAGATGCCGACATGAAAAAGAAGCAGATTGTTTTCCGTGTTCACCGCATTGCAGACCCGCTCGATATTGCTCCCGGCCTGGGCCCCGATATAACCCAGACCGTATATATTCAAATCATCGATCCGGATATGCCCGCCCATCCCTGTCTCTTCATCAAAGGGGTCAAAGAAATATCCTCCGTCCTCCGTGCGTCCGGGACGAAGCAGACGTATATAACCCATCTCCGAAAGGGCCGCCATCCATGAGATATTGTTGCGCCTGTGAATCCAGTCGTGATTGCCTTCTATGGCAATGCAGGGTATGCCTGCCTCCTTGAGGGGCTGGAGGGTTTCAATGGTCCTGGCAAAGGTCCTGGGCAGTATTTGCCCTTCGTGAAACAGATCGCCGCATATCAGGACAAAGTCCGCCTTTTCATTCAACGCGTCCTTTACAATGCCCGACAGGCAAAGAAAAAAATCCTCAAAGCGTTCCGCCTCTCCGGGGGAGTTGCGGTATGTCTTGCCCAGGTGGATATCGGCAGTGTGTATAAATCTAATAGTCATGTTTCAAGCAGCCTCAGTTAATTTCAGTCGGCTACATTTTCTAGCCGACTGACCCTCTTCTGTTTTAAGTCGTTATTTCACCTTATTCCAATACTTGCGGGCAGTTTGATAGTTTGGTTTCTGCATGGGACCTGCAATAATATCAACCACCGAGAAATACCATGTCCCGTTTTACTCATCATAATGCCTTTGGATCTTATAGATTTCAAAGACAGCCAATTCTCTGTCAGTTATCTTACTCCTCCTCTTTGCCCTCCAATTCACTGCCAATGCTATGTTTGACGCCTATCCTTTCCAATTAAGTTGACAACCTCACAGCTTTTCAAAAGTGCGTGGGGCCTGATTTATCCATCTTATTAAAGATCCTTTCACCTGATTTATTACCGAATTCTTTTAAATTGGTCCACTTCCATATCCGCCAGATCATGATATCACAATGACTCTTTCTTCTTGTATATTTGATTTCTTAACTTAACAACCTTAGAACGTCCCCCCTTTTCCACAACAACTGTTCTGTATCTGCAACATCTGTTAAACGCATTTTGCCGTCTAGGGCCTGCATTTTCAACTGGTGACAATTTGTCACCGTTCGATTTCCCTCTGCTTTAAGTCTTTCTTTTAGCTTGTTCCAATATTTCCGTGCAGTTTTAAAATCAGATTGATTTGTTAACACACCAATAATGTCCACAATAGAAAAATACCATTTCTCCTGTTTAATATCCCAATGAGTTCGAATTTTCTTTTGATTAAACAACTTGATTGCCGTCTCTTTTATCATCAATTTAATCCTTTTTATTATTGGGCTTCACTATAGAGGTAGTTGATATCCGCAACAAAACCGGTCGAATTCGACAAGTTTAAACCGGAATTATTCATTGAATCCCCATTTAAACCTCTCGATTTCGAGAGGTTTGGATATTCACATCAATGATCGTCATGTTATCGTTGCCGAAGATATCCACTGCCTAGGCGGCTATCTTGCTGCGTCCCAGTTCCGGCTGATATGATTTTTATCGTCTATTACATAACAGTTGGCTTTTTCTTCTTTTTATCTTTGCCCGGTAATAATTTCATTATTGACTGTTCAAAGTGTTTCTCTACCAGTGATGCCCGGTTTATCCGTACGGTATGATATTCTTCGTATTCAGCCTTAGCCTTGGTTAAAGCCTCTTCCTGAGATATTGTTCCTGCATGGTTCAGCAGTTCCCTGCCACTGGCGCTTAAAAATTCATCAAGTTTTGCAGCCCAGTCATTCATATACATGGGCCTGCGTCCCAAGGCTTGTATCTCAGCGAATTCCAGGTATGCCATTACAATACGGTTAAGAATGTTAAGCTCATCGGATGTGAGATAATTCTTGGCAATGACTGCCTCGCTTTTTGATGGAGCAGACCCTATCCAGTTGGTAAGGCCCATGTTATCTTTTGATGCGTCGGCCCTTTGATATATTATCTCCGCTGCTGTATGTCCATGGGCTGCCCAGTGCATCTTATTCTGTACAGTTGCAAAAAAAAGCTTGGAAGTTTCCGTGTTGGGGTCATAGTCAATGCTGGTGGCGTAAATATCCAGGACCTTGCGCCAGAACACCTTTTTCGATGATCGGATGTCCCGGATTCTGGCAAGCAGTTCTTCAAAGTAATTACCGCCGCCGGCCTGTTTTAACCGCTCATCATCCATGGCAAAGCCCTTGATGATATACTCACGCAACCGTTCTGTGGCCCAGATACGGAATTGAGTTCCCCTGTGTGATTTGACCCTGTAACCGACCGATATAGTTACGTCCAGATTATAAAACTCAATTTGTCGTGTGACCTCTTTTCCCCCCTCGATTTGAACTGTTGCAAATTTTGCAACAGTTGTATCACGCCGCAATTCGCCTTCACTATAAATATTGGAAACATGCCGTGATATGACGGACTTATCACGCTGGAAAAGTTCAGAAAGTTGGTTAAGCGAAAGCCAGCATGTCTCCCCACTGAAAGCAACCTCCAGCCGTGTCCTCCCATCCTCAGTCTGGTAAAGCAGGATTTCGGCAGGTTCAGGGGTTGCAGGAAGATTTGTTTTCATATAGATGTCTCCGAAATATTAATCATGTCAATGGCGCCTGACACCCTTTATTTCTCTTTACTACACACATGTGTGTAGCGTTGAACGTTATTAAACATTCACCTCAATGATCGTCATGTTATCGTTGCCGAAGATATCCGGCATGGTCCGTCCTTTGTCCCCCTTTGGAGGGGGAAGGGGGAGGTTATGCCGCCCTCTTTTTTCAAGCTGTTTTTAATACCTCCCAGTAATTTGGCACAGCCTGATAATCCGATTCTTATATTAATATGCTAATTATATCAACCACCGAGAAATACCATGTCCCGTTTTCTTCATCATAATGCCTTCGGACCTTATAAATTTCAAAGACAGCCAATTCTCTGTCAGTTATCTTACTCCTCATCTTCGCCCTCCAATTCATTACCAATGCTATGTTTGACGCCTATCCTTTCCGATTAAGTTAACAACCTCACAGCTTTTCCAAAGGGCGTGGGGACTGATGTATCCATCTTATTGAAGATCCTTTCACCTGATTTATCGCCGAAATCTTTTAAATTGGTTCTCTATCATTTCCGCCAGATCATGATATCACAATGACTCTTTATTCTTGTATATTGGATATTTTAACTTAACAACCTTAGAGCGTCCCTCTTTTCATTTTCCCTATAAACCATTTTTTCATGGTTGAATAATAATCAATTAAATCATAAAAGATAATAAAATTCTAAATTTAACTTGACATACATAAAAGAAATATTTCATCATATCTTGTCCATGTATTTTCAACCCCCCGTGTTACAGAAACGGGGGTGCTTTTATCTCTCAGATTTAATGAATTTTATTTCAAATACTTAATAATATCTTTTGGCATGAACCGCGGAGAGGAGACTAATGGACAATGATCTTCAGAACAATATTGAAGAGGCTTTTAACTCTATGCTTCGTACCGATTATATCCCTCTTCGTGATACATCGAAGCTTGAGAGACTGTCGAGGTATTATGTCGACTATTTCGGTTACGTAAGGCAAATTGTCGGGGAATCTGATCAACTGGTGGTTGGACGCCGTGGTACTGGAAAAACCACATTGTTTTACAGAGCCTTGATTGAATGCATCCACTCATGGAATCCCTCGATCCAGTCGAAGGCTAAGCCAAAAACACTCGCCATCTATATCGACTTGAGCAAATGCCACACGCTTACGGATACGAGCCCAAACGATTTTGTGGAATTCGAGCACGTATTCGTGTCGGAACTTGTCGACTCGATTCGAGAGGAACTCCTCCGCAACTGGCCTAGCCTGAATCAAGAACCTGGGATATTCGAGAGGATATTTTCGCGCGAGGAAACAAAACGGAAGAAGGATTCTTCGGATGCTCTTGAAAAACTATCTGCCATCATAACATCGGGCATTCCCAGAACCAATGAAGAAACTAGCCCACGTAAGATCAGAAAAAAAGATACAGAATCCAGTTCTCAAGGTTCCCAGGCTGGAGCCGTTATCAACGAAAATGGTCCCACCATTTCCGCTAAGCTGTCAGAGTCCGCCTCATCGCAGTCCGAGTACGAAATCGAAATTACAAGCTCGGTTAGAAGCAGGCTTTCGATCGCAGACGTTCTCCGTGTTTTGGGGAATTTGAGGGACGCTTGCAATATCAGCCATGTTATAGTTTTAGTAGACGAGTTTTCGTCCCTATCATCGGATCTACAAAGGCGCTTTTCTACTCTTCTTAGAAAAATGCTCGGGAATCACTCTGGTGTCTATCTGAAAATTTCTGCTATAACAGACAATTACAGCTTGGGAAGCTCTATTATACTTCAGAGAGATCTTTTTCAATTGTCTATGGATCTGGATGCTTTTGTTGAGAGGAGTGGAACCCTAAATACGGCAATGGATGGACTATGCGACCTGTCGAAAGACCTCGTTGTTGCAAGAATAAAGGAATATGCGGAGATGGTGCCGGATGATTTGTTCGAAGATCCGAAGGAGTCGTGGATTGAACTGAGCCGCTCTGCCATGGGCGTGCCCCGAACTATTGGTATTGCCCTAAAGCAAGCATTCTATAGATGCCTTCAGTCCGGTCGACCACGTGTTCGCATGAGTGATATCGAGTATGGCATCAAGTACGCAACCAAGGCTTACCAAGATCAATTCTTTGGTGCCTGTGGCGTTGCAATACCAAGCTATTGCGAAAACATTTGGAACGCAATAGTCGATAGAGCTATCGAAGAGCGTTCTAAAGTTAATGCTCCTTGTAGTCACTTTATGGTCCTGCCGAAAAACGAGGAGAAACTTCGATTTCTAAATATGTTCTTTCTTGTACATTTAATAACGAAAGGCCGAACCACTAAGAAGGAGAAATTATCACGCAGTCTTTACGCGTTTGACTATGGCATATGCCTCGAAAACAATTTGGGTTACGGTACGGACAAAAACACGATCAGACAGCAGCGCTTTGCATATGACAATTCTCTAACTGAATTCGATCAGTATTTCGCCAAAACGGAGGAAAAAAAGTTCCAGTGTCCTCTTTGCAACAGGACTTACAAAGAAAGCGATCTTTACTTAGCTGGTCAGCTTCTCACGTTTTGCCCTAAAGATAAAGCTGATCTTGTGGAAATCCCTTCAACCGGATATGGTAATTCAAAATTTACCGAAGAGGAAATGAAGATAGTAGGGGCTATACGGTCTTCACAAGAGGAAGATAAGCTGCTCGCGCGCCAAGTTGCGGATGATGTTGGATGTTATGTGCAAAAAGTTGCTAAGTTTGGTGAGAAGCTTGAGAGGGAACACCTCATACAACGCAAACTTGCCGAAGATGTTGGTAGAAACATCTATTTCAAAAAGGAGCATGCTCAACCAGACGCTAAATCGGATCGGACATAAAGGGACCTCCCGGTTAGCTCATTGTTAATGGATTTTAATTCTTTCCTCCCAGTGCCCATATTCGGCATTTTTGGGGAGCAGTTCTGGTCTCGAACAACGATAAAGGTGAGAAATTCCAAAGTTCAGATATCTGCTGTACCTGAATCTTTCGTTCTTTTAATAATCAACTGAAAAGTAGTTTTCAATTTAGACGGTTTTAAAACCGGAACTATGCAATTTTCCCAAATGTATAAAAATCCCCGCCCAAAGGACGGGGCTTTAAGTTACCCCTGTAAGGGGGTATTACAAGTAAAGCAAATATTCCCGTCATTCCGGCGAAAGCCAGAATCTAGTGGCCTCAAACAATTCCTGGATTCCGGATCATCCACCCTCCGTAGTCACGCCAAGGCGTGAC
>JAFGIC010000272.1 GCA_016929815.1 Deltaproteobacteria bacterium | reverse complement strand
TATAGGTGAAATAAATACGGATGTGATTTGTGATAAATGACAATAAGGCCTCTTTTAAAAGGTCGAGCAGCAAACCAATTATTGTCCATATATAAATTCGGATGGACACTAATTAGATATCATGGCAGGTTCAATGCAAAATGGATCATATTGAACAATACCTCGCTCATTTTCAGACAATAGACCTGGATGGATTAAATGCAATCAAACTCATGAAGAGGTTTGATAATAAATTTATCTTTCATAGGGATAAATTAGAACCCGTTCTTAATTATCTGCAAAAGGGATATCAGATCCTTAAAATTGATGAGAATTGCGCCTTTAAATACGAAAATCTTTATTATGACACTGCCGATCACTTCTTTTATCTCCAGCATCATAATAGAAAATTAAACAGATATAAATTAAGATGCAGAAAATATATTGAAACAAATCAATGCTTTTTTGAGATTAAATTTAAAAACAACAAGGGAAAAACCATCAAGAATCGTTTATTGCTTGAAGACAGTAATATCAGGAATGAATTATCAGAAGAATCAAAGAAATTTGCCAGAGAACATGTTTTGATAAATAACGGCGACATCATTGACCTGGTAGGCCCTTCTTTATGGATCAGTTTTAACCGCATTACCTTTGGAAATCTCATTAATAAAGAACGGCTGACCTTTGATGTGAATCTTACATATACCGATAAGCAAATGAACTCCAAGAAGATCAACAATCTGGTTATTGCTGAAATTAAAAGTGAAAATACATCGATGAATTCCCCGTTTTTTCAATATCTTAAGAGTATAAAAATATTTCCTTCAAGATTCAGCAAATACTGCATGGGGATAGCCATGATGGAAAAGGATATAAAACATAACCGTTTCAAAAAGAAATTGCTAAAACTCAATAAATTAATGTAAGGAGATCATGCACATGTTTTTTGACAATATCGAGCAATATTCATTAATGGGGGTTCAATTAATTAATCTTCACAATATCGGATATTTTCTGGTGAAGTTGGCGATAGATTTGATATTTGCATTTATCATATTAAGATTAATCTTCTACCCTGTCTATAAGGAAAGAGACTATTTATTTACTACTTTTATGATAAATGTCTCCGTATTTCTTGTATGCTTTATGCTGGGGAGCATAAAATTAAAAATCGGATTCGCCTTCGGGCTTTTTGCGGTTTTTTCCATAATCAGGTACCGGACGGAACAGATTCCGATCAGACAGATGACCTATATGTTCACCGCTATAATTATCGCGGTCTTGAATGCACTTGCCGATGAAGGTATAAGTTACTCGGAGTTGTTGCTGGCAAACATGGTTGTTCTGGCGACAATATTAATACTTGAAAAAAACCTTCTGCACAGCAGGGACCTTGTAAAGGTCATCAAATATGAAAAGATTGATCTGGTAAAACCTGAAAATTACGATCTTCTCATTAAAGACCTGACAGAGCGAACAGGATTTAAGATTCAGAAGGCGGAGGTAGAATCCGTTAATTTCCTAAATGACACCTCCATGATAAAGATATATTACCGTTATCCGGATAACTGAAAAATTTATAAGGAAAGATAAGATGAAAGAGATTGCTGAAAAGACACTGTTTACATTAAGGAAATTGCTTTTGGTTTCTTTGCTGATTGCCTCTCTAACGCAAGGATTGTACCCGGCGTCAGTATCTGAGGCCGCCGATAATAATGAAAGTGATATTAAATTGCAGGCATATGCTGAAACCTGCATTGAGTACACTGACAATGTATTTCGTCTTGACGATTCTCAGGTTTCAATGCTGGAAGCAAACACCCCTGAGGACGCAGTCAGCGGGCGATTCAGAGACATGGAATCCGTGTCTGATTTTATTGTTTCGCCGGAGGTGGGCCTGGGCCTTGATTCAGACGGTCCTCTTGGCGGCAAACTGTCGATGGTATCGTGGCTCAGGTATAATCATTATTCAGAAAACCGTGAAAGCAGTTTCCCTAAGGTCAGGATAAGATTAAGAAATTCCTTGGGAGAAAAGGGCATACTGATGCTTGAAGGGGATTTTTTATTCGATTTTTTCAAGAAGAATTATCTTTCAGGTGTTAATGACGAAAACGCAAACGGAAACATCCCAAGGGAAGAAAGGATCTATTCCCCTGCGATCTATGACGAGTATGAGGGAATAATTGCCTATGAACAAGAGATAATAAATAATAATGACGCCAGGCTCTCAGGATTGTCTATCGGGCCCTTTGCAGGCCACCGCATTCGAAGATATAATTCAACATTCAGTAATAGGGATCAGGATATCTCATGGGTCGGGATTGAAATGGATCTTGAATTTATTTCAAGGATAGACCTTGAGATGATCTACCTGTATGAGGACGTAGCCGCCCCGGGCAACCGTGAACTGATCTTGTTTGATGAAACCGTTTCCGGGACGGATATCAACAACGATGGGGAGATTAAAGGAAACGCGCAGCTTTTTACTGTCATTGACAGGTCTTCAAGCAGGCACACGATCGAGATCAACCCTTCCTTTAAATTAACAAAAGATACGCGGATCTTCCTGGGTTACGAGAAAAGGATTGCCGAATGCGCCTCCGGTAATAAACTGGATATAGAGCATTACAATCAGGAGGAATACCGCCGGCAGATCAAGTCAGGCATCAGGCATGATTTTTCAAACAAATGGACCGCCGAGGCTGAGTACAGCAGGACAAATGAAGAGGAGGAAGACGGGGATTATTCAGAAAATAGTTTTCTTGTAAAGATAAAATACTATTTTTAATCTCTATGGGATTACTCCCCTGCGGTGTGCCGCGAGATTGTTATATGAATTCAGCAGACAGAATACAGAAAACAGCTAAGCTGCTTGCCGCTGCGCGGCCAGTTTAGTCGAGAATCGTAACTCCGGCATACCGAGTCAGATACAAGAAGAAAGAAAAATAGCATGCAGAAAAAATTAAAGTTATTTTTACTCCTGCCTTATAAGAATTATTGACGAAACCCTTTGATTTCCGTATTAAGTAAGGATATTTTACCTGTGTCTTTAAAAGTCAATATACTCTGTGCTATTCCTATGGACAGAACAAACCACATTCCCTGAACTCCTGCCTTCTATGGGCATATGGAGAATATTGTTATGAGAAGAATTTCGCCCCGATTTTTTTCTGCCTGCTTTTTAATTATCATCCCGTGGAGTGCTGTTGCATGGACTGGAGAAGAAATAGTCCTTTATGAAGGGGACTCACTGTATCACCATATCCGTGTTTCAGAGCAGGATGGTTACCGTTATCTTTCTTTTAACAGGGCCAGGGGCAGTCAGAGCAAGGTAAGCGTAAGCGATCCCTTCGATATTCAGTTTCCCTACACTAAAGCAGCCTTTGTCGTCCCCGCCTTTTTGGAAGGGAAACCCTCAAAGATCCTTTTAATAGGATTGGGAGGCGGTTCGATCCCAAGGGTAATGGCAAAATGCTATCCTGATGCGGATATAGACATAGTGGAGATTGATGAGGATGTAATCACCGCCGCAAAAGACTACTTTTTTTTCGAACCTGCGCCAAATATGAATATCTCTGTGATGGACGGACGGCGTTTTCTGCGCAGTACAAGAGAGAAATATGACATCATCTTCCTTGATGCTTACGATGACATGTCAATCCCTTTCCATCTTACTACAAGGGAATTCTTTGAACTTGTAAAAGATAGGCTTAAAAAAACCGGCGTCGTCGCCTCAAATATCTGGGGCCCGAATACCGACAAATTCTTTCTTTCCGAGGTCAGGACATATCAGGACGTGTTTCCTAATGTTTATATGATTGATGCTGTTCCTTCAAACAATTATATCCTTATAGCCTGTTCTCAAAAGACGGTCATATCAAAAACAATCTTACAGGAACGCACAACCTCATTGCAGGAAGATTTAGGGTTTGACTTTCCTCTATCGACATATGCCGACACATTCAGGGATTTGACCGGGGCAGACTTTGATGTCCGGGTGCTGATTGATGACTATGCCCCTGTAGAGGTTCTGCGGTCAAAAAAGGCTTCAAAATGATTTCATTAATCGTCTTCCTGACCGGTTGTATCGTCATGTCTTTTGAGATTCTCGGCAGCCGCATCCTGGCGCCTCATTTCGGAAACGATATCTTTGTCTGGGGGAGCCTGATAGGGGTATTTTTAAGCGGGCTGACTGTGGGCTACTGGGGCGGCGGCAGACTGGCGGATTATATCGCCGATCTCAGATGCTTCGCCATGCTTCTGCTTGTGCCCGGTATATTCCTTTGTCTCCTGCCTCTTTATTATGATCCCGTCAATTACTGGATCTTTGATGCTTACCTGGGTATTCGACTCGAACCGCTCATGGCGTCAATGATGCTGTTTTTTTTACCATCGGTTTTCATGGGCGCAGTCATACCATATGCCGTAAAATTGCAGGTGAAAGAACTTCATCTGCTCGGCACACAGGTCGGGAACCTTTATGCGATCTCTTCCATAGGCAGTATAGCAGGAACAATCCTGACATCTTTCTATTTAATCACATGGTTTGGGGTCCGGAGGATCATTCTTGGCGAGGGGATTCTTTTAATCCTTATGGCGTTGATAATATCATGGTTTCATATCCGTCTTAAGGCAAGGCATCTATAAATCCTTAAGAAACTTGCAGGGAATCACCGGAGCTCTTTCTAATCCCTGATACAGATATACTGCGTAAGGAGAGCCATGGTATCTTCAAGTGGGGAAAAAGTTGCTGATTTTATCCTGTTATTATAGCATCCTATTTTATAATCTCCTTTACTCTTCCGACAACCCCGGAATCAAGCCTGACCTTGATGCCGTGGGGATGTGTAGCTGAATTAGTAAGTATATCCCTTACAGTTCCTTCAGTAAGCCGGCCTGATCGCTGGTCCTGTTTCTGCACGATTTTTACGCGCAATCCCGGTTTTATATCTGCCCTGTTTTTTCCGTCCATCCTTTTACCTTATGACAAATCCTTTAAATTTATAGCAGAACGAGTCTGCCATTTCAATGATTATCGGTGAGAGGGGAAATTTAAATTCCTTTATTTGGAAAAAAGATATTGAAAAATTCAGCAGGTAATGATTAAAGGTTCATTCTGGTATTACTGATAAAATAAATATTTAAGCCGGATTTTTACCGGAAGATTACGGGCGGAGGGAACATGAGGGAATTTGCTGCATTTAATAATGAGAAATATATAAAGGAGCAGACGTCTGAAATACTGGAACGGACACAGAAGTTTCATGACAAACTCTACTTGGAATTCGGCGGCAAGCTCCTTTATGATTTTCATGCAGCCAGGGTCCTGCCAGGATATGATCCCAATATAAAGATGAGGCTTCTACAGGAATTAAAAGATAAGGCTGACATACTGCTCTGTATTTACTCAGGGGATATTGAAAGAAAAAAGATAAGAGCGGATTTCGGCACCACATATGATTCAGAGGCGCTGAAGCTGATTGATGACCTTAGAAGATGGGGGATTGATGTCCTCGGTGTTGTTATTACGCGTTATGAAGGTCAGCCCGGCGCTGAACTCTTTAAGAACAAGCTGGAGAGAAGGGGCATAAGGGTCCATACCCACAAATATACGAAAGGTTATCCGACGGATATTGATCTGATCGTCAGCGATGAAGGATATGGAGCCAATGATTTTGTTGAAACTGAAAAACCCCTGGTCATTGTGACGGGGCCCGGTCCGGGCAGCGGCAAGATGGCGACATGTCTTTCTCAGGTATATCATGAGCACAAAAAAGGCATCAATGCAGGATACGCCAAATTCGAGACCTTTCCCATATGGAATCTCCCTGTGACTCATCCCGTGAATGTTGCCTATGAGGCTGCTACGGCGGACATAAAGGATTTCAATATGATAGACCCCTTTCATATGGAGGCATACAACAAAAAGGCAGTGAACTACAATCGTGATGTAGAGGTATTTCCCGTGCTTAAGAGGATATTTAAAAAGATAAGCGGCGGCGAATCTCCTTATAACTCGCCTACGGATATGGGTGTAAATCGCGCCGGATTTGCAATTGTTGACGATGAACAGGCAAGGGAGGCATCAAAGCAGGAGATCATCAGGCGATATTTCAGGTACAGGTGTGAATATGCCATGGGTTTGACGGCAAGGGACACAGTGCAAAGGGTGGAACTGCTGATGAATGACCTGAATCTTGACCAGAATTACCGCAATGTTATTGAGCCTGCCCACCAGGCGGCCCTTGAAGCCAGGGAAAAGGACAAGGGTAATGAAGGCGTATATTGCGGAGCTGCCATAGAGTTGAAGGACGGGACTATTGTAACGGGCAGTAATTCAGCCCATCTTCACGCGGCATCCAGCCTGGTGCTGCATGCCATAAAACATCTGGCGGAGATCCCGGAAAAGATAAAACTGCTTCCGCCGAATATAACCGAATCCGTCAGCAACCTGAAGACGCATATCCTGAATGAAAAGACCCTGAGTCTGGACCTTCTGGAGACCCTCATTGCCCTGAGTATAAGCGCCACGACCAATACGGCGGCGCAGCTTGCCATGGAAAGGCTGACAGAACTTAAGGACTGCGAGGTGCACATGACGCACATGCCTACACCCGGTGATGAAGCAGGCCTGAGACGTCTTGGGGTCAATCTTACCAGCGATCCGAATTTTTCCTCAAAGGATCTCTTTGTGGAATAATTCATGCTCTTCTATAGGTTATCCATAAAAGAGCATGAATTTAATAGGTAAATTCTTATAAAACAACCTGTTATTCCTTGAATATGGCACCGGTGCTCGCGGAGGTGACCTGTTTGGCGTATCTATATAGATATCCTGTTTTGATTTTATAATCGGGCTGTTTCCATTCCTTTAATCTCCCGTTGATCTCTTCTTTGCTCAGTTTGACATTAAGAGAACGGTTGGGGATATCTATTTCTATAATTTCACCCTCCCTTATAACAGCAATGGCGCCGCCTTCCTGCGCCTCAGGGGAGACATGCCCTATAGCTGCGCCCCTTGTTCCGCCGGAGAACCTGCCGTCCGTTATAAGCGCGACATCCTTGTCCAGACCGGCGCCTGCAAGCGCTGAGGTCGGAGACAGCATCTCCCTCATGCCCGGTCCGCCCTTGGGTCCTTCATAGCGGATCACAATGACATCTCCCTTTTTTATCATGTTGTTCATGATGGCTGTCATGGCATCCTCTTCACTTTCAAATATCCTGGCAGGACCTGAGTGTTTCATCATGGAAGGATCGACAGCGGATTTTTTGACCACTGCTCCGTCCGGGGCAATGTTGCCGAACATGATTGCCAGACCTCCGTCAGGGGAGTAGGGCGATTCTATGGGACGTATAATCTCCTCATCAAGGGTATGCGCATCCCCAATAATCTCCTTTAATGTCTTTCCTGATACGGTTTTCTGGGTAAGGTCGAGGAGTCCTTTTTTACTCAATTCACCCATGACCGCGGTTATTCCTCCGGCCCTGTAAAGGTCCTCAATATGGGAAGGGCCTGCAGGGGATATCTTGCAAAGGTTGGGGGTCTCAGCGCTGATGGCGTTGAAGATCTTAAGATCCAGCTTGATGCCCGCCTCGTTGGCAATGGCAGGCAGATGCAGCACGGTGTTGGTTGAACTCCCAAGAGCCATCTCCATATGCAATGCGTTTTCAAATGCCTTTATGGTGGCTATGTCTCTGGGCTTGATATCATTCTTTACAAGGTCCATGACCTTTTTCCCTGCCTCCTTTGCAAGCCTTATCCTCTCGGCATAGACGGCGGGTATGGTCCCGTTGCCTGGAAGTGCGAGGCCAAGCGCCTCTGACAGACAGTTCATGGAATTAGCCGTAAACATGCCCGAACAGGAGCCAACGCCGGGACAGGCGCAGTCTTCCAGTATGTTAAGCTCCTCCTCTGTAATCTTTTGTGTCTTTCGTGCGCCGACACCTTCAAATACGCTGATAAGATCAACATATCTGTCGCCTATCCTGCCTGCAAGCATAGGACCCCCGCTTACAAGCAATGCCGGAATGTTAAGACGGAGCATTGCCATAAGCATGCCCGGGATAATCTTGTCACAGTCGCAGATCATGACCATGCCGTCAAATGGGAGTGCTGTTCCCATGATCTCTACAGAGTCGGCAATAAGTTCCCTGGATATCAGGGAATATTTCATGCCCTGATGATTCATGGCAATCCCGTCGCATAGGCCTATGGTATTAAATTCCATGGGCGTGCCGCCTGCCATTGCTACGCCCATCTTTACTGCATAGGCTATTTCATGAAGGTGCTTGTGTCCCGGTACTACTTCGTTTGCGGAGTTTGCTATGCCTATTATCGGCCTTGCCAGCTCATAATCCGTGTAGCCCATTGCCTTGCAAAGGGAACGGTGAGGCGCCCTTTCAAGGCCTTTTTTCATCATATCAGATCTCATTATTTTAATCCTCCTTTTAAGTAAGCACGCGAATACAACTCGCGCTGAAATTGATTATAACTGAACATCTTGAAATCCTTAAACTTGCGCCCTGCGCCTTATCAATAAATCTCCCTTCCCCTTGCAATAGGATACCTTCTTCCGTAACCGAAGGCCTTTGAAGTAATCTTAAGACCAGGCGCAGCCTGCCTCCTTTTATGCTCGTTGAAAACGATCCTTTTCATTACGTCTCTTACAATATTGCTGTCATAGCCCATTGCGATAATTTCATCCTGCGAAAGATTTTTTTCAACAGCGGCCTCGACAATCCCGTCAAGGATATCATAGGGAGGCAATGTGTCCTGGTCCCTCTGATTGTGCCGTAGTTCCGCGGAAGGAGGCCTGTTGATCACGTCGGAAGGGATAATCTCTTGCTCACGGTTAATATGGCGTGCAAGCCTGTAGCAAAGGGTCTTGGGCACGTCTGAAATGACAGCGAGACCGCCGCACATATCACCGTATAATGTGCAGTATCCAGTAGCGGTCTCTGATTTGTTGCCTGTTGTCAAAAGAAGGGCGTTAAATTTATTGGAAAGGGCCATCAGAATGTTCCCCCTTATCCTGGCCTGGATATTTTCTTCGGTGACGTCCTCCTTGAGCCCTTTAAAGCTCGGTGACAGCGCTGCCTTGTAACTTTCGAACATACCGGTAATAGGAATCTCTCTGAAATCTATGCCGAGATTTTCAGCAAGTTTCCGCGCGCACTCCCTGCTTATCTCCGATGTAAAAGGGGAGGGGAGGCTTACACCCATGACATTCTCACGGCCCATGGCGAGCTTTGCTATTACCGCGACAAGGGAGGAATCTATGCCTCCGCTGAGTCCAAGAATAGCCTTTTTAAAACCGCATTTTTTCAAATAGTCCCTTGCGCCCATTACGAGTCCCTTTAAAAGCAACTCTTCCTCATGTACATTGCTGTACGTTAACTCATCATAATCCTTTTCACTGTCCCAGATTATATTGTCCGGTTCAAATTCCTTTGCCATGAGGATCAGTCTGCCGTGTCTGTCAACTACCATGCTTGAACCATCAAATAGCAGGTCGTCATTTCCGCCCACCTGGTTGCAGTAGAGTATCGGGATGCCGTACTTAAGAGAAGCAGCCTTTAATACTGAGATCCTCCTGCATGCCTTGGACAGTGTAAAGGGAGAGGCAGAGATATTTATAAGGATATCAATCCCCCGTTTCTTCAACGCGGCCACTGGGTCAGTATGATATCTCGGCGCCTCTTCAATATCACCTATATTCCAGATGTCCTCGCAGATAGTCACGCCGATCTTTTTCCCCTTTATCTCAAACACAAGGCTTTCCATCGCGGGCTCGAAATATCGTGTTTCATCAAAGACATCATAGCTGGGGAGCAGCATTTTTACTCCCCTGCCGAGCATGTGGCCGTCCCTTAAAATGGCCACGCTATTGATCAGATTTTTGCCGATTTTTTCAGGATTTTTATCAACATATCCAGAAATTATGTATATTCCTTCAACTGATAAATTAAGTTTCTGAAGATACTTAAGGTTTGCATCTATGAAGGCCGGTTTTTCAAGAAGATCCCTGGGCGGATATCCCATCAGAGCCATCTCAGGGAAAACCGCCAGTTTGCAGCCTGACTTCTTCGCCTTTTCAGCGGCATCGATGATCAGTGATAAGTTATGATTGAAATCACCTATAATGGGATTTATCTGGCAGATAGAGATCTTCATTTGAATGCCCGATAATATAATTTTGTGGTATTTAAATACATATTCATACTCTTTATATCTGTTAATAAAATAATTCAAGACATTAAACCATGTTATTAAAGCATTGAGCGGTGTAATATGCTTAGGCGTAAATTTGAAAATGATATTAAATTGTCAAAAAAGCGACGTTTCCTGTCAAACGTATGACTGGAACCGATAGGATTCATGGAGATAACCAATTGTAATTATTAAATAAATAAAACTGGTCTTCAAAAAGGTATTGGCACGGTTATCGCATAAAGAGCATATGTGGGATCTTATGCATGAAATATAATAATATCCGATAACATAATTTTTATCTATTGATTGATTTTCGCTTAACATGAATAACATGCCGGATTTTTAAAACCATGTTAATATTATGGAGGAGATTTATGGCTAAAGCAAACAAGATGTCTGCAAAGAATACTATAAAACCGGGGAAAAATATCGTTACACCAATGGTTGAAGGCATTAAGGAACAGCTGATGTCATTAATGGATAAAGGGATTAAAGATATTACCATTGATTTCAGCAATATAGAAGATATCGATTCCAACGGTTTAGGCCTGCTTATTGCCGCGAACAATTCGTTAAAGGGCGCTAATGGAAGACTTAAGATAAAAAATATATCCGGCAGAATGAATAAATTTATGAGGACGACGCATCTGGATAAATATTTTGACGTAGTTGAACAGGGATAACAATCCACTTTATGCCTGCTATTCAGCGGACTCTCATTATATTAGATTTCATGAACATATTAATAGAGACATCCACTTTTAAAAATTTATTAAAACAAAGCTATGGAGGAGATCATGGCCTTTCAAGAAGATG
>JAFGIC010000271.1 GCA_016929815.1 Deltaproteobacteria bacterium | reverse complement strand
TGTCCAACAGCAGCTCTCATGTGGACATGAGGTCCCAGGAGCTTTCAAAGCTCGCCTCACAGCTTAAGGATATGGTCGGAAGGTTTAAACTTAATTAATGTCCATCCGAAGACACCGGATTCCGGATTCAAGCTATCAGCCATCAGTCCTGTCGAGGCAGAACTGAGAGCTGGGAGCTCCATCCATAAATGCCTTATTTATGGATGGACACTAATTAAAAAATCTTGAAATTCAGCGAAATTATATTGACCTCTGCCGTTAATTTTTCTATCAATGATATCTGTGCTCAATTTCAGAAATGGATATTTCAGAACAGACACAGAATGACCGATACTTAATACGTTTTTTTTAAAAAAGGAGGAAACATGATAGATAAAAACATGAAAATACTGGTAGCGGGCGCCGGCACTATGGGCAACAGCATTGCACAGGGCTTTGCCACTGCAGGTTTTAAGGCCACCATGTATTCAAGAACCCAGAAAACCCTTGATAGCGCCAGGGCTCAGATTGATGCCAGTCTAAAGACATGCGAAGAATTCAATCTTCTTGGCGGTCAGAAGATTTCCGATATCACGGCCCGCATCTCCTATACCCAATCCCTGGAGGAAGGCGCCAAAGGAGCAGGTTTCGTTCTGGAGACCGTCGCTGAAAATCCCAATGTCAAAAAGGAGATCTTCGCCAAGATTGAAAGCTCTGTTGCGCCGGACACAATTATCGCATCCAACGCGTCCTTCCTGAATATCTTCAATATCGCCGAACTGAAGCATATGGACAGGCTTGTCATAGCGCACTATTACGCCCCGGCCCACATTATCCCGCTCGTTGAGGTGGTCCCCGGCCCCCAGACCAGCGAGGCGACCATGCAGAAGACCGTTGAAATAATGAAGGCTATAGGCAAGGCCCCTATCAGGATGAAGAAATTCGGAGTAGGATTTATCGTAAACCGGATTCAAAAGGCCATCGGGGAGTGCTGCATGGATATGATCCAGGAAGGCCTTGTTGAGCCGACCGATATCGACGACGCAGTCAAAAACACCCTTGGCATCCGTCTGCCTATCGTCGGCGTTATCCAGACCTTTGATTTCCAGGGACTGGACAATCTCTACGCCATCCAGCAGAATGCCAAGAAGGTTTATGCCTTTGTTGAAGACAGGGTCAAGTCAGGTGAATTCGGGGTCAAGACATCCAAGGGCCTCTACGACTACCAGGGACGCACCCCTGCTGAAATCCTGGCCAAACGGGACGAGCTATACATCAAGATGTATGAGTTCCTGAAGTCGATTAATGCCTTCGAGCCTGTATAGGTCATCAGGCATCCCCCGGACGATCTTCACAGACCGACCAGGAGATGGTGGATTTCCGAAGCGCTTCCAGGGATTGCCAGGGAAGCGCTTTTTTTTGTTGTATTACCGCTTTTATTTAAGTAAAGGGTGTTTAGCCGGGATAAAAATAGCGGCCGATAATAAGAAGGGCAAAGATCAGTGTCCCGATAACAAAATAATGCTCCTTGTTTTCTCTCAGGAACAATTCAAGGCTCCAAGGTCTTTGTTTCGCCTTCGGATAGGGCTTTATTTTCGGTATAAGACTGCGTGTATATGCGGCATATTCCACGTATTCCTGACCGAATATTTTTTCCAGCCTTTTCATCTCTTTCCGATATTTGCGCGGGATATAATTAAGGAAAAACACACCAAGGGCTATGATAAGAACAATCCATGCATACCCCCAGGCCATAACGCAGAAACCTATAATAAGCATCATCCTCCCGAGGTAGAAGGGATCTCTTAGATGAGCATATGGACCGGATGTGGTAATCTCCTGATTTCTCATCAGGTGACCTCCTGCCCAGACACGAACGGCCTGCCCCAGGAAGACAATAATCCCGCCTGTGATAAGTGTGGGGATGCCGGGATTTGAGAGAAAATAGATAAAAATCAGTGCCAGTACGATAACAAAACCATTAAAAATTCTTTTCATCTTTTTAAGCCTTTAATAATGTTATATAGAAAAAACATCTTCGGGGGGTTGCCCCTCCCAAAAAACTTCCTTTCCACTTTATACAGCCTCATGAGGTCAAGCCTTTTAAGATACTCGAATATCATGTTGCCTATTACAGGGAAACGGCCTCGTGTATAGGCTGTGGCAAAATCAATTATACAGGGCTCATCATTGTCAACGAGGATATTCCTGTTGTGAAGGTCGCAATGTGCAACCCCTCGCTTATGGATCTCCGCCACGGTCTCTTTTATCCTGCGTAAACACAGTTCGCTCAGATCGCCTTTTTTCAGTTTTGCCAGAGGCACACCCGGGGCCGCTGTCATCCGTATGGATGTGGCGGTCGGCCTTGCAATGAATTGCGGAACCCCCCTGACACCTTCCAGTTTCCTGAGCGCCGACTCCTCGCAATTGAGGCAGACCCTTGCATAGATCCTTGACAGAAAAGGATTCATGTCATGGTTCTTTTCTATGCATCCGTCAACAAATCGAACCTCGCCTTTCCACGCATTTCTCGGCCTGTAGGGAATATTCACAGGCGCGGCAACAGGCATTTCAGTATCTGGCGGCATATTGTTTCCCGGGTCACTAATCTTTTCCGGATCGACCATTTCCCCCTCCGGAAAGGCCCTGTAATCATGCAGGGTCCATCCCGCATCAAAATTTATCATGAATGTAAAGGCGATAATAATGTCCCGGCCCCCGGCTGTCAAGTTCATTAACGCTAAATTGCCGGTCTTTTAAATACGATATGAAGGGCAACAGCAAAAACCACCCAGAAATAATACCACTCGGCATGTTTGAAATATGGCCTCAACCTGTCCGAGTAGATGCTGTTCCTGAACATCGTGGCAGACAGAAATACCGCTGCAACCATTGCGAAGACAGCGGCCAGTCTTCCGTCAAGCCCTGATACAGCGCAGAATATCATGATATTCAAACGATGGGGCATAAACGTTTCAGGGAGAAACTTGATCATGCACACCAGTGTCAGTATGTATATCAGGATCAGACAACCTACGGATAACGGCCTGCCATTCAGCATCCCGTGCTGGAAAGACCACAGGGGATATGCTTCTGTGTAATTATACCGGATCACGGAAGTCAAAAGGCCTATCACAAGCGAGATAACGATCAATGCCATGAGGCGCCGTCGAAGGCCGGGTTTTTCAGACCATGGATGGGTAAGGTACATAGCTGCAAAGACAAATCCAAGCGACCATGATATGTCTTTGTAGGCCCAGAAAAAGAATAACAGGGGAAGGAGGTATATGCGGTACTGGCGTTTTTCAAGATATCCTTCCATCGCAAAAACCGCAAAGCCGAACATCATATATTGCAGCTCCCATCCTGAAACTACAACGGGACTCCATCCTACGGCAACGGATAAAAAGAGTATCAGCGAACCGGAGAAATGATCTTTTGTCTTCTTCTTCATCCCCAGAAACAGGAAAAACGAACCCATCATGGCGATTATGGATAAAGTCAGAGAAGGAAGGCCGCCAAAAAAATACAGGGCTATAACAGTATATACGGAGGCCATTCCAAGGTACTCAATCTTTAATTTTCTTCCGTAGGTCTCAAAAATATCAGGTTGATAAAGAGCCATGGCTACTGTAAATAAATCCTCCTTCCCCTAAAACAGTAATATAAAAATTGCCCACAAAATTTACATGATCACTTGGATTTCTTCAAGAATAAAGTTCTTAAACCGTTAAAAATCAGACCACGGCAATGAATCCTTCAGGTACCGCCTTTCAAAAACAGTCTTGACCGGCGATGCACCGACATTTGGACACTTTCAGTTTTTTTATCAAAATTCTCGTCTTAAATTGTTTGACGCAGGAGCTCGTTGAATATATCTTAAGCAACCGGATTAACAAGGAGAATAAAATGGCATTTCCGAATCTCTTTTCACCTATTACTATAAACAGCCTCGAACTCAGAAACAGGATTGTAATGACAGCCATGCACCTGGGATACACGCCTGAGGGATTCGTTACGGACCGGCTGGTTGAATTTTACAGCGCAAGGTCCAGGGGCGGCGCAGGCCTCATTATTGTA
>JAFGIC010000270.1 GCA_016929815.1 Deltaproteobacteria bacterium | reverse complement strand
TATGTAAACTTATTTAAGTCGTTCACTATAATATATCGGCCAGTTCTTCAAATCCCGGAACAAAGCAAAAATAAAAACTGATTGGAGTGATATAAAAATTCACATAAACATGATCTGGAAAAATCATATTATTCTATGACAGGCAATGTTCTAAAGAACCTTAGAGAACGACACGAAGATTGTTGTCCCTTGATTGGGGCTGGATTCAGCCCATGCATCACCCCCATGTCTTTCGGCAATCTCCTTTACTATAGCCAGCCCCATCCCGGTGCCGTTGATCGATTTTATCCTCTTTTCCCTGAAAAACAGGCTGAAAATCTTTTTGGAATCTTCCCCTTCCAGCCCGCCTCCATTATCCCTGACCAAGATTATATGGTGATCGCTTGAATCTATACAGGAGATCGAAATCATATTTAATGAGTCTCCACCGTATTTGAGCGCGTTATCGACAAGATTACGCAATGCCCTTATTACGGATAGTCTGTCCGCTTTTATAAAATGGGTGTTTTCCGGTTCCGACCATTTAATTCCCCTGATGGCAAGAGTTGTTGAAAATTCTTCTTGGATAATTCTGCAGATCTCTTTCAAATTAATTTCTTCATAGGTGATAGGCATTTCCTTGGTGGCAATATAGATGTTGATGTTTTCTACAAGTGATGCGATTTGTTCGGAGGCGCAGAGAATCTGTGTACAAATTTTCTGGCCCCTATCGTCAAGTCTCTTCGAGTAATGATTTAAAAGCCTTTTCGTAAGACCGTATATTCCTATAGCCGGGTTTTTAAGGTCATGGGAAACTGAGTATGCGAATTGTTTGATCTTTTCAGAACTTTCCTGAAGCAATTCATTTGTCTTTGCGAGTTCAGCTGTCCGCTCCACCACTTCCTGTTCCATCTCAGCATATGCCCTTTCCAGGGCATTCTTTGATTTTCTTCTTTCGATGGAGTACCTGATGGTGCGCTCCAGGAGTTGCTGACTGATATCATTCTTAACAAGATAATCGTCGGCTCCTGCTTGCATAGCCTTAATATCAACCTGGTAATCGCCCTGTCCGGTCAGAAAAACAATAGGCATATGGCTCTTTGACGCATCAATCTGTTCCAGGAGTTCAAGACCGCTGTGACTGTTAAGCCAATAGTCAAGGAGGCAGATGTCATGTTTGTTTTCGTTCAATACCCTGATTGCCTCTTCGAAATCGGGAACCCAGTCTATAGAGAAGTTTCCTGCTTCAAAATCCGAAAGGAGGTCCCTGATCACGATGAAGTCATCTTCGTCATCGTCTATCAGGAGGATATTTATATAAGTGTCTGACGTTTGAATATCTTCAAACTTGCCTGAATTTTTAGGATGTTTCATCTGTTCTAAATGGAAAAGGATTTATCCAATGCAGGTTTAAAAAGGCTGCTAAACCTGCCTGTTCACAGTATCATTACATTGATCCGCTTTCTTCTATCGTTCAGTTGCTTTAAAAAATCCTGTTCATCATAATCTTTAAATGCACTCCATTTAAAAAATTTTAACAGAATCATATTTTTCATAAATAGGGTCGATCATGTATTTTTATCATGGAAATTATAAAAGATACCAGCGATTCAATTGTGGAAACACCTTTGGATATTTTACAAAAGCATTATGCGAAAGGTGAAATCTACTCTGTGGTTATAAAGAGAAACGCTGCCGGGGTTTGCTGCCTTTCGGTCCGCTCATGACCCATCACCTATCCCCTTCAAGATCAATTTGTTATCATCATCAGATGACGCCTATTTTGTAAAATATGGGCAATAGATGGGTAAATAACAGGCTGATAAAAAAGGACTTAACCTTGAATAGGCTAAGTCCTTGAATTTATTACTTGCGCGCCTGAAGGGATTCGAACCCCTGGCCCAAGGCTTAGAAGGCGTGCATCCTGAGCCGCCTAACCTCCTCATATTTTTACAACTTGTTAATATTATTAACACCTTTGATTTGCAGATTTTCCTTATCGCCAAATATTTTCTATATTTTGTCAATTATTTCAAAGAGTGATATGGCCAAAAAGATGAAAACAAGCCTCTGATCTCTGGACAGGCTGATCCTTCGAATGAATCAATCACCTTACTCACCCATGAAAAAGGCAGCAAACGCGATCGGCAGGACGATAAAAATTGAACTCGATTAGAAAACTGCATGAATCAATAGCATAAAAAAGGCAGTGAGCCATTTAAATTGGTTGACTGGTTATTTAAATCCTGATATGTCACAAATTCAAATCCTGTAAAATTACAGGCCGCTAAGTAGTTGAAATTATTCCAAAGCCACTGTAGCTCAGTTGGTAGAGCACCTCACTCGTAATGAGGATGTCTGCGGTTCGATTCCGCACAGTGGCTCCAATAATAAGTAAGTTACACCATATCAAATCTCACCTTTTTAAAATACATATGGGCCTTGCGCCTTATATTATAAGACCTTAAACCTTGCACCCTGCGCCTTGCGCTTTATATTTTATAAGACCTTTAACCTTGCGCCCTGTGCCCTGTGCCTTGCGCCTTATTTAATACACACCTTTCTTACCTGCATGAAATCGGTCTGTCCGAGGAAGACCTTTCTTATGCCGTCCTGCATCAGGGATGTCATGCCGTCCTTAACAGCCTGCTCCCGGATCTCCTCCATCCTGGCCCTGACCTGAATCTTGTCCTGCATCTCGTGTGTCCCGACAATAATCTCATGAAGGCCTGTCCTGCCCCTGTATCCTGTATTGTTGCATTTTGCACAGCCGTTGGCCTTATAAAATGTCAGGTCATCGTTGTAGGTGAATCCCATCTGTTCGAAATCCCCTTCATAGGCCCTGACCAGGTGATCATATTCCTCCCTTGTGGGGTGATACGGTTTCTTGCAGTCCGAGCAAAGTGTCCTTACAAGTCTCTGCGCAAGCACGCCGAGCATCGCGTCGGCAAAATTAAAGGGATCCATCCCCATGTCAAGCAGTCTGGTAATCGTCTCCGGAGCGCTGTTGGTATGAAGGGTGCTGAATACCAGATGGCCCGTAAGGGACGCCTCAATGCCGGTCGCCACGGTTTCGTGATCACGCATCTCACCTACCATGATCACATCCGGGTCCGCACGCAAAAAGGCCCTCATGGCGGTTGAGAAGTCAAACCCTATCTTGGGATGTACCTGAACCTGTCGGAGTCCATCCTGAGTTATTTCGACAGGGTCCTCCGCTGTCCATATCTTTGTCTCAGGCTTATTGATATAATGAAGTGCCGCATGCAGGGTTGTAGTCTTTCCGCTTCCGGTAGGACCTACAACAAGGACAATCCCATATGGCTTGGTAATCATCTCTACAAAAACCCTGTAGTTCCTGTCGCTCATACCCATTTTGTCCAGTGATATGGGCTCGCCCGCTGCCAAGATACGCATTACAACATCCTCTGTCCCTCCTGCCGTGGGGATTGTGGCAACACGCAGTTCAATATCCAGGGGTGCATATTTCCTGAACTTTATCTTGCCGTCCTGCGGGAGACGCCTTTCAGATATATCCAGGTCGGACATGATCTTAATTCGTGAGACAATAGCCTGTTTATACGTGTAAGGTATGGTCTGATATACCTGGCAGGCGCCGTCTATCCTGAATCTTATTACGGAATTGGACTTGCCTGGCCTCGGTTCAATATGTATATCAGAGGCGTTACGATGGTATCCATCCACAATCATCTTATTGACAAGCTGGACTATAGTGCCGTCCTCTTCGCTTACCCTTTCTATATCCTCATATTCATCATCACTACCCGTCTCAAGCTGCCCCAAGAGGTCCTCAATGCTGCCCGTGCTTTCCAGAAAATCTGTTCGCCTGACATTAAAAAACAGGTCAATCATCTGTATAATATCTTCCCTGAGGGAGACACAGTATTCAAAATTCTTGCCCGGCACAAGCCTCTTTATAGTGTCCCTCGCGGGAAGATAATCGGGATTTTCCATGGCCACGACAATGGTGTCCCCTGTTTTTGAGACAGGTACAAACATATTATTCTTTAAGAAACTGGGCTTAAGACCCTTAAGGAGTTCGCCCGGGATGATCATCTTGTCATTAAAGGGTATAAACCTTGTTTTATAGAATTCCGAAAGGGATTTGGCAATATCATCCTTAAGCACGTTAAAATCGCTCATCAGCACGCTCTCAACAGGCTTCTTGAGCTTGCGAGCCTCGGCCATGGCGATTTCCATGTCTTTATCTGTAATAATGTTGTTGACTATAAGATAATCATACTTGGTCGGCTTCTTTTTCTGGAGCAACTTCTGATTATTGAAAAAGGCAAGCCCCAGCACCTTTGCAATCTCCATAACGGATGTCTGGTCTTCGGGAGAAAAATAACCGTTATCTTTTTTATTGATAAGCTGGATG
>JAFGIC010000036.1 GCA_016929815.1 Deltaproteobacteria bacterium | reverse complement strand
GTGTGGGCAATTTCTAAAAGCTTTATAGATTCCGGAATCCAGCCTTCGCCAAGGCTACGGCACGGCAGGCAAGTTCCGGAATGACAACAAAAACCTATACTTTTGAATATCGCTTCACATTTCTACCCACATATTCTTATGAGGAGCCTTTTATTTTATGCTGAAATTTGTGTGAAGCCGGTTATTTGAAGGACAATTTTACCTTGACATTCATCAAAATTATTAGGATGCTGTAAAAATTCCATTTTGGCTGTAACAACAGGATTTATCTGTAAAATAGCGTAAAAAGACCAGGCAAACATTATTTATCAAAGGAGGTAGTAAACATGTCAAACTTAGCAGAGTTATTGTCAGATCTTAAAGAGCAGGAGGCGTTGGATCTGGTCAGGAAGCAGCTCGATGAAGGTGTTGATCCTATGAAAATTCTGGCGTCAGCCAGGGAAGGAATGCAGGTAGTAGGAGAAAGATTTGGAAACCAGCAGTATTTTATTCCCGATCTTATCTATTCAGGAGAGATATTAAAGGGTATAGCCCAACTGGTTGAACCCTATATTAAGGACAGCGGAGTAGAAACCCAGAAACTCGGCAAGGTGATTATCGGAACGGTAGCGGGCGACATTCACGATATAGGAAAGGACCTCGTGGTATTCATGCTCGATATCAGCGGGTTTGAGGTCTATGACCTTGGCATAGATGTTCCTATTCAGAATTTTGTGGACAAGATAAAAGAGACCGGCGCCACAGTTGTCGGGCTGAGCGGATTTTTGACCCTTGCCTTTGACGCCATGAAAGAGACTGTCGAGGCCATTAAGGCAGCCGGCCTGCGGGACAATCTCAAGATAATGATAGGCGGCGGTCAGATCGATGATGAAGTTAAAAAATACACGGGCGCGGACGCCTATGGCAGGGATGCAATGGCCGCAGTTGACCTTGCCAAAAAGTGGCTTGTTGGGTAAGACCGGCGCCCTGTTATTTTGATGTGTATTTAATCAGGATTTTATTAGGGTAATAAAATATTCAACAGAATGGCGGTAATGAAAGGCTAAGGATTGCAGCCCGGGATAATGCAATCTATAGAATACGCACGCTTTCATTATTCGGAATTTACTGTCAGGAGGTGATGTCCGGGCTTCACCTCAATTCCGATAAAACAGGAAATGCCATTCAGGATATTAGGGATAAAGATCATTCAAAGGATTGATAACCACGCTCTCCGGGGTTATAAGCGTATTGCACATATTCACATTAATCATCCCAAAGATGCCGTTGTCGCGTATGCTTCAGACTGCAGAAGCCTTGACCTGGTTTGAAAAAAGGCAGTACAGCAGGATCGCCCGGCCTTATAAAAAAGCTTTTTATTCAGGGACGGCGATTTTTAAAAATAGCCCCGCCTGTGTGTAATTTCGCTGAATGTTTAAAACCCCTTTTTATCGCCTGATTTATCTTGCAGTTAGGTGAGGAGGACAGATAATGCCGGAAAATGAAAAACTTCATATCTCATTCAGTCCTGTCGGAAAATCTGTGAATGTTTCAAATGGAAGCAGCGTGCTTGATGCAGCCAGGAAGGCGGGCATCAATATCACCTCAGACTGCGGCGGACATGGGAAGTGCGGCCAATGCCGGATAATGATACATAAAGGCGATGTCTCACCCCTCAATGTCCGGGAAAGGACCTTGTTATCTGAAAAAGACATTGATGACGAATACAGACTCGCTTGCCAGTGCAAGCCCTCGAGTGATTTAAAGGTATTTATACCTGAAACATCATTGCTTAATAACATGAGACTGCAACTGGAAGGGAATGCCTACAGAATTGAAGTTGACCAGATTATTAAGTCCTGTGATTTACAGATGGATTCCCCTACACTTAAAGATTCTTCCGCTGATATGAACAGGGCGGTTGATTTGCTGAAGGAACAATATGGATATAAAGACCTTACAGCGGACATAGGGGCGGTTAAACAATTGCCGGGAATTATGAGAAGGCACGGTTATGAAGCAAGGGCGTTCATAAGGTATAATGAGATCATAGGGTTCGGTTCGAAAGATGCTGTTCCGCTGGGTTTTGCAGTTGACCTGGGCACGACGAAAATTGCTGCCTTCCTGATGGATTTGACTACTGGGAAAGAACTTGCTTCAACTGGCTCTATTAATCCCCAGGCGGCATACGGGGATGATCTTATGAGCAGACTGGATTATGCTATTCATCATGCCGGCAGAGAGAATGCCGGACTCTGCAGGCTTTCGCAGCTAATACGCGAAACCTTCAACCGCATGATCATGGAATTGACTGAAAAGGCCGGATGTCCCAGGACCGATATCGCGGATATATGCGTAGTGGGAAATACCGCGATGACCCATCTTTTTCTTGACCTGCCGGTCGGCCAGCTTGCCAAATCCCCATATGTGGCTGCAACCAATCTTTCAATGGATATCAGGGCGCGGGATCTCGGCCTGTCAGCGTGTCCGGGCGCTTATGTGCATATATTGCCAGGCATAGGCGGCTTTGTAGGGGCTGATCATGTTGCGATGATACTGGCCGGGGGTATTGAGCAAAAAGATATCACAACGCTTGGAGTGGATATAGGCACCAATACCGAGATTGTCATGTGGAGGCCTGACAAATCCATGCTCGTGTCCCTGTCCTGCCCGTCCGGACCGGCCTTTGAGGGCGCCCATGTGACCGATGGAATGAGGGCCGCCAACGGCGCCATCGAGTCGGTAAAACTCACGAAAGACGGCGTCGAATACAAAACTATCGGCGATGCCCCTGCCATTGGTCTATGCGGTTCAGGAATAATCGACGCAATAGCCGAACTTTACAGATGGAAAATAATAGGCGATAGAGGGCGTTTTGACAGGGAAAACAAGAGGGTTTCTCAGGGGAGAAACGGCTCGTCGTTCCGGCTTACCGAGACAGGGAAAAATGGAAACGGGATTGTTATTTCTCAGAAGGACGTTGCAGAGATACAGCTTGCAAAAGGGGCTATCAACGCCGGAATAGAGGCCCTGCTGGAGGTGACCGGAACCTCGCCTGATATGGTCGAGGAGGTCATTATTGCCGGGGCGTTCGGTTCATATATTGATCTGGTAAATACCATCAATATCGGCTTATTGCCCTATTTTAAAAACGCAGCATACAAACAGGTTGGAAACAGCGCCATAGTCGGGGCAAAGATGGCCCTCGTCTCCGCAACGGAAAGGAAACGGTCTCAGAATATTGCAGCCAGTGCGAGATATCTCGAACTGACCACACATCATAATTTCAGTCAGCAATTTGCCAGGGGTATGAGATTCCCGGTGGAAAAGCTGATTGTCAATAATAAAAACAAACAGGAAAGGATAGAAAAATGATAATCATAGGCGAAAAAATAAACGGCACTCGTAAAAAGGTCAAAGAGGCAATAGCCGCGAAAGACGCGGACTTTATCAAAGATCTCGCGTTGAAACAGGTAAAGGCGGGGGTGGATTTTCTTGATGTAAACGCGGGCACGGCTCCTGAAAAGGAACCGGATGATATGGTATGGCTTGTAAACACCGTGCAGGAAGTTACCGACGCCGCGCTGTGCCTCGACTCCGCAAATCCCGAAGCGCTGAAGGCCGGTATCAAAGCGGTCAATAAAAAACCGATGATCAACTCTCTCAGTGGTGAGAAGGTGCGTGTTGACGGGGTTCTTCCTCTGGCGCTTGAACATCAGACGGAGCTTATTGTGCTTCTGTGCGATGATGACGGCATCCCCTCAACAGTAGAAAAAAGGATGGAGATTATGGACAGGCTTATTGCCATGACCAGGGAGGGCGGACTGCCGGACAACAAATTGCATATCGATCCGCTTGTAGGCACAGTGTCGACCGATATCAAAAGCGGAGTGCTTGCATTTGACGCTATGAAGAAGATACTTGAGAAATACCCGGATGTTCATATAACAGGAGGCCTGAGCAATATATCATTCGGCATGCCTGCAAGATCCATAATCAACCAGGCATTTGCGGTGCTGGCTATTGCCGCGGGCATGGACAGCGCTATTGTTGATCCTGAAAATGTTGAACTCAGAAGTATAATATACGCGGCTGACGTTGTGCTGGGAAGAGACAGATTCTGCATGAATTTTACCAAGGCGTTCCGCTCCGGAATCATCCCCGGAAAGAAGGCGTAACTGTTCTGTGAAAAGAGGATTAAATGGAGAAAAAAAGACCTAAATACCGCGTGCTTATTGCCAAACCCGGGCTGGACGGCCATGACAGAGGGGCCAAGATTATTGCACGCGCCCTTCGTGACAATGAATTTGAGGTCATATACACGGGCATCAGGCAGACCCCTGAAGAGATAGTGACAACCGCCCTTCAGGAGGATGTGGCGGTTATAGGTCTCTCTTCACTCTCCGGCGCCCACCTGAAACTTTTTCCTGCTGTCCTGGAAGGGCTGAAAAAGGCGAATGCGGAAGACATTCGGGTTCTGGGCGGAGGAATTATTCCACCGGAGGACATTGAAGTTCTAAAGGAGGCCGGAATAGCCGGCCTCTTTACTCCGGGGACCTCCCTGACCGAAATTATTGAGGCGTTCAGGTCTGAGTGTAAAGCCTTTTATGAAGGCAGGGGGCGCGAATAGAATGACCCGGGACTC
>JAFGIC010000269.1 GCA_016929815.1 Deltaproteobacteria bacterium | reverse complement strand
TTCTTTTTTCCGCAACATTATACTGCCTTCCTGTTGAACATGCCGAAGGCGCCAGGGTTGCCGGAGATAGTAAGGTTACTTCATCGGCGCCTGAAGATGATCCCTCCGGTTATGTTTCGCCGGATACATCAGTCGATCCCGGTATCGAATCTGAGGGTGATGAAACGGGAGAGACCCTTTCTGAAAAACCCGATGAGGACGTAACGCCCGGCAATGCGACGGAAGATGTCAGAGAAATCCCTGTTGTTGAAAAAGGCGGTGGTTTATCCGCAAAAAAGAGCGCGACAAAATCCGCCGACGCCTTAAAAAACAGCAGACAGGGAAACGGGTATATATATATCGATTTCAAGGCGGATTCGGATCTGCTCGAGTTTATACAATACATAAGCGAGCTTACGGGCAGAAATTTCCTTATTGATTCCAACGTCAAGGGCAAGGTGACAATTATTTCCCCCACAAAGATCACCATCGAAGAGGCATACAAGGTCTTTGAATCCGTGCTTGAGATAAACGGCTATACAACGATTCCGGCAGGACAGGTTACAAAGATCGTCCCCACAGCCGAAGCGAGAACTAAAGATATTGACACCCACATCGGTCTGGAGTCAACCGACCCTGAGGACAGGATTGTAACGCAGCTTATACCCCTTTCATACGCAAACGCCGACCAGATTAAAAGCGATCTGGCGGCGTTGATATCAAAGAACGGGATAATGTCAACCTACGCCCCTACGAACATGCTGATTGTGATCGACTATTTGTCCAACATCAACCGGCTGCTTGAGATCATAGCAAAGATCGATGTAGAGGGCACAAGCGAGCAATTATCCGTAACCCCTCTTAAATATTCCGGCGCCGAAAGCATGGCAAAGACATTGACCTCGGTATTTAAGGCCACAACGGCAAAAACCGCTAAAGAAACTTCTACTTCCGTTATAATTGTCGCCGAAACAAGGACAAATTCCATCATTACACTGGCCTCCGAGTTGGATACCCTGAACATAAAAAAGCTGATTGACCTCCTGGACAAGGAGACGCCCAAGGGAGAGGGCAATATACATTTTTATCCCCTCCAGAACCACGATGCGGAAGAACTGGCAAAGGTCCTTACGGCTATCCCCACGGAATCTTCCTCTTCAACCGCGGCAAAGGAAGGGGTCAAGGAAACAGCCGTTGTCTTATCCGAGGATGTGAAAATCATCGCGGACAAGGCTACCAATTCACTTGTGATAATAGCTGGCAAGGATGATTACATTGTGCTGGAGGAGATCATTCAAAAACTCGATATGGTAAAAAAGATGGTATATATAGAGGCCCTTATAATGGAAGTAAGCATGACCAAGCAGTTCGAACTGGGCGTTCAATGGTACGGAGGTGAGAAAACCGGTTCTATTGACGGAAAGGACGTAGTAACCTTCGGGAGCTCAACCTCCGGCACAGGTATCCTGCCCGGCATCGACACAAGCACCGGTCAATTGTCTTTTTCTTCAGGCTTAAGCTTCGGGGTGCTGGGAGACACCATTACGATAGGCGACCTCACATTCCCCAGCATCGCGGCTGTTATCCGGGCCTACAGTACGGATACCGAAGTCAATATACTTTCAACGCCACAGGTTATGACACTTGACAATGAAGAGGCAATGATCAAGGTCGCGGAAAATGTCCCCGTTTTAACAAGTCAACAGACTACTGCAAGCAATTATGATTACAGCAACTATGACCGTGAGGACGTTGGAGTTACCCTTAAGATAACCCCGCAGATCAATCAGGAGAGATTTGTAAAACTCAAGATAGAACAGACAGTGGATCAGCTGACCAGCGAGGAGGTGATCGGACTTTACACTACTCTAACACGCGAGATAAATGCGACAGTCAGGATAAAAGACGGGCAGACAGTGGTAATAGGCGGGCTTATTGACGAGACAAAAAAAAGCACCAATTATAAGGTGCCTGTCCTCGGCAGCATACCCATACTCGGTTACCTTTTCAGGTCAAAGGCAGAGTCGGTGGATAAAAAGAACCTCTATATCTTTATAACCCCTCATATCATAGAGACCGTTGACGAAGGGGAAGAACTCCATGAAAACAAGATGGGCCAGATGGATGAGGTCCGGGAAGGTCTAATTTCCATGAATAAAGGTAAATTTTCACAGACGGAAGATGAGCGTCTCTGTGATCTGGGTTTCAGTTATCTTCAGGTTAAGGATTATGACAAGGCCGCTGAAAAATATGAAAAGGCCCTTAAGATCAATCCGGATAATCCCCTGGCTCTTCTCAATATGGGGATCATTTATGAAAAGAAAAAAGAATACGATAAAGCAATCGAGATGTATGAAAAGGTGACTTCCCTCAATGTTGATGACAGGGTCTATGATGTCATGACCCCTGTGCAGTCAGGACAGAAAGCGACAGATATCGCAAGAGAGAATCTTGAAAATTTAAAAAAAGAATAAACAACTTAATAACGGAAAAACATGGAACTTATCGGGCAGATTTTAATCGACAAACACGGTCTTTCACCGGATATCCTCGCCGAGGCATTGGAGATACAGAAGGAAAAGGGCGGCCGTATAGGTGAAATACTGATCAGGCAGAAGGCGACAACAGAGGCAGAGCTCCTTATGGCCCTGGGCGAACAGTTTGGCATGGATTGCATAACCACAATCCCTGTCGATGATTTCAACATCGAATTCACGGAAAAGGTCCCTATCCAGTTCCTTAAAAGATACGGGATACTGCCCGTGATCGCCTCCAAGAGGACCTTCATTGCAGCCAACGATCCGCTTCTCTTCCAGCCTATCGATGATCTCAGACTGCTGATGGATATGAACAGCGCTGAGGTGATTCTAGCGCCCCGTTCGGCAATCATATCAGCCATTAACTTTGCATACGACATGAGTCGAGATTCGGCAGAACAGGTCATACAGGGGATGCAGGATGAGGACAGCGAGATACTCTTCTCCGCCATATCAGGCGCGAGCGACCTCCTGGACGACACAAGCGACGCGCCAATCATTAAGCTTGTCAACCTGATGCTGTCGCAGGCCGTAAAGGACAGGGCAAGCGACATCCACATTGAGCCCACACAGACCGCACTCAAGATACGCTACAGGGTGGACGGCATATTATACGACAAGCTGTCGCCCCCGAAACACATCCAGTCCGCGCTCATATCGCGAGTCAAGATCATGGCGGACATGAACATAGCGGAAAAGCGCCTTCCCCAGGACGGGAGGATAGAAATCAGGATCGGGAATAAAAACATCGACATCCGCGTATCGACCATTCCCATTGCCTTTGGAGAGCGTGTTGTGCTGAGGCTCCTGGATAAGACCAGGGTGCTCCTGAATGTTACCGATCTGGGCATGCCTTCAGACTATTTGAAGGATTTCACAAGGCTTATACATTACTCCCACGGCATCATCCTCGTGACAGGTCCCACGGGAAGCGGAAAGACAACAACCCTTTACGCGGCCCTTTCAACCATCCACAAACCCGACATCAATATAATCACAATAGAGGATCCCATCGAATACCAGATAGACGGCATAGGGCAGATACAGGTGAACCCGAAGATAGATCTTACCTTTGCCAAGGGACTTCGTTCCATAGTGCGTCAGGACCCTGATGTAATACTCGTGGGAGAAATAAGGGATTTTGAAACGGCTGAGATTGCAATCCAGTCTGCCCTTACCGGTCATCTCGTATTTTCAACGCTCCATACCAACGACTCGGCCGGGGCTATAACAAGGCTTACCGACATGGGCATAGAGCCTTTCCTTGTCACCTCATCCGTAATAGCAATACTTGCACAGAGGCTCGTGAGGGAGATATGTGAATACTGCAGGGAGGAATACATCCCCGATGAAGAATCCCTGATGAATATAGGGATCACCCGTGAGATGCTGCATGGAGGAAAACTATACAGGGGCAGGGGCTGCCCAGAGTGTCTCAACACCGGATACAGGGGGAGGACAGGCATCTTCGAGTTGATGTTTATGAATGAACCCCTGCAGAATCTGGTGCTCAAGACATCGGACGCCAACGCCATCAAACAGATGGCCGTGGATCAGGGCATGACAACCCTCCGCGCAAGCGGCGCGAGAAAGGCACTGGAAGGAATTACCACGATAGAAGAGGTGTTCAGGGTTACGCATCAATAGGGCAACGTTTATCCGCCGATATTGCCTGAGCCAGCCAGTTCGATACTTTTAATGTAGGTATTTATTCCGTCGATTATTCCATCGGCAATAAGGGCCCTGTAATCGATGTTTAAAAGCCTCTTTTTCTCGTAAGGATTTGTGCTGAATCCTATCTCGATAAGGACTGCCGGCATCTCCGCGCCTATCAGCACATAGAAGGGGGCCTGCTTTACGCCAAGGTCCTTCCTCATCCTGTAGGTCTTTTTAATATTTGCCATCATCCCGTCCTGGACCTTGTATGCCAGCTTACTGGACTCGCTGATCTTCGTATTGAGCATAAGGTCGTTAAGTATGGACTGCAGATCGCTTATGCGCTTTTCCGATGTGGCATTTTCCCTTGCCGCCACCATCACGGCCCTTTCATCGGTAGCCATGTTTAAAAAATAGGTCTCAATACCGTACACGCTTTCCTGTTTGTGCGCGTTTACATGGAGCGATATGAACAGATCGGCCTTGTTGACATTGGCAAAGGCGGTTCTTTCATCAAGAGGCACAAATATATCCTTATCCCTGGTCAAAAGGACCTTGCATCCTTCGATCTCCTTTTCTATTTTTGCCTTCAGTTTTCTGGCGAGATCTAGCGTAACATCCTTCTCCTTAACATCTCCATTGATATCACATCCTGGGTCCTTCCCCCCGTGTCCCGGATCTATGACAATCGTTTTTACACTCAAGCCCAGCTGCCCCGCCAGAGACACGGTTTCATCAGCGCCCCCAGGCTTAAAAATCCCTTTCCGGGCGGCCCTTGTGCTTGCGGCTGAGCCGGCGGTATTCGAAGCGACGCCCTTCTTCTCCGTTTGTTTTGCCTGGCTGCCGCTTCCCTGAACGTCAATTACCACCCTGAACGGATCATATAGACTAAAGATCTTGTAGTCTTCAATGTTGTCTATATCAAGCACCACACGCACGGTGTCTTTATCATACTGCGCCGCTCGCGCCTCCCGGAGCAAACCGTCTTTAATGGGTATGCTGGAAACAATATCGGAGCCTACCCTGCTGTTTTCAAGGTCTATGTAAAGTCGCCTCGGCTTATCAATGGTCTTATCTTCTTTCAACAGATTGTATGAATACTTTACAGCCATATCCGTATCAATTACTACACGGGTATAGGTGGAAGTTGACCAGTGCCTGATATTGCGGACGGCAACCAGTTCGTTCGAGGCGGTTATCTCTTCCTCCTTGCCCAGGGCAACAGATACTTCATTCATCATTGCCTTGCCCTTGGACCTCATATCGCCGGATGGAAAATTATTATCCAGTTTTAATAATTCCACAAAGGCCTGGGTAGGGTTATTCTTCTCGCGATAATAGATCTCCCCCCTGTAATACTGTGCGTCATCCGCCAGCCTGTGGTCCTTATATCCTTCGATCAATTTTTCATATAAGGCCAAGGCATTATCAAGGTCTTCCTCAAGATAAGAATACTTGTAGAGTTTTCTATACAGGCCGGCCGATTGATATATCGCCCAGGCTGCCTGATCGCTTTTGGGATATTTTTCATATATGTCTTTATATTTTGAAATGCACTCAAACCATTTGTCGCGATATTTCATCCTGGAGGCTGATTCCAGCAGGGATCTCCTGGACCGGTCCGCCTTTGAAAGCAATTGCTGCGCGAAGGTAGAATTGCCGGACGCTTCTGCAGATACCGCTTCACGCTGAGTCGGGATAAGAATGAACAGGATCATCAGGAAGATATAAGGTATTTTTTTAAGCATCATTTCAAATCATCCGCGTATCTTTTAAGTTTGTCCAATTCCATAATTGCCTCCAAAGGGGTCATGGAAGATATATCCAGCCCCTTTATCCATTTTACGAGACGGTCGTCTCTTACTCCAAACAGGTTAAGCTGGACGCCTTCTTCACCACCCGGATTTGAGCCTGATCGTGCGATTCTCGGCATCCCATCATCCATCTCGCCCTTCTCAAGATTTTCAAGGATCTCCTTTGCCCTTGTAACAACCTTTTCCGGGATGCCCGCTATGCGTGCTACCTGTATCCCGTAACTCCTGCTGGTTCCTCCCGGCACAAGCTTGCGCAGGAAAATTATCCGGTCTTTCCACTCCTTGACGGCTATATTAAAGTTTTTCGCCCTGCGCCTGGTGGCAAGGAGGTCTGTGAGTTCGTGATAATGAGTGGCAAACATGGTCCTTACGCCCCTTCCGTCCTTGTCATGAAGCGCCTCCGCAACGGCCCATGCAATACTCAACCCGTCAAAGGTGCTCGTACCGCGGCCTATCTCGTCAAGTATTACCAGACTTTTTACGGTTGCATGCCTAAGAATATTTGCTGTCTCATCCATCTCAACCATGAATGTGCTCCGTCCCTTTGCCAGATCATCGGAAGCGCCTATTCGCGTGAATATGCGGTCCACTATCCCGATGACCGCCTTTGACGCCGGGACAAAGCTCCCTATCTGGGCCATGAGTACCGTGAGGGCGGTCTGCCTCAATATGGTTGATTTACCGGCCATGTTGGGCCCTGTGATAATCATCAGCTGCTGATCGCTGTCGTCAAGGTGTATATCATTGGGTATAAATTCTTCATTCTTGACGGACTGTTCAATAACAGGATGCCTTCCGTCGATGATATCGATCACGTTTTCTTCATTCACCTCCGGACAGGTATAGCCAAACAGCTCGGCCGTCTCGGCCAGGGCAGAAAGGACATCCATCTCGCCGATAAGAGCGGCAGTCTCTTTAATACGCTGATTCTCAAGTGCGATCTTTTCCCTGACCTGCTCGAATATCTCAAGCTCCAGCTGCACCCTCCTCTCCTCTGCGCCCAGCACCTTTTCCTCGTATTCCTTCAATGCCTGATTGATAT
>JAFGIC010000268.1 GCA_016929815.1 Deltaproteobacteria bacterium | reverse complement strand
GACCCTGCCGATAGAATAAAACGTGAAGCATAAAGATGATCCCGGTTCTAAAAAGATCATCCTGCAGTAACAATTCACAGGCATTTTGTGAAGATCAGGAGGCTCATAACCAGTATGGATAAAAATAAAAGGCTTTATTGCGACCAGGTTCACAGATTGTTAGGCCAGACGGTTACAGGCGTCAGCGCTACTCTGATAGCCGCAATTATCCTGTCCCTGGCCTTATGGAACCTTTCCCGTGATCCCAAGGTAATATTATGGCTGTTTTCAATGGCAGCCGTTGTTCTCATAAGGGTATTCATCCGGCTTTACTTTCTGAAAACAGCAACAACCGTTGAGAACGTGATCAGAAGAAGGAACTATGTCCTTATTTCACTCGCAGTCACAGGAGGGATGTGGGGCTTATCCGGTATAATTCTTTTCCCCTATTCAAATATAATCCGCCAGGTTTTTTTAGTGTTTGTCCTGGGCGGCATGGTTGCGGGCTCTGTGGGTCTGTTCGCGACCCTTAAATCAGCCTATTACTGCTTCAGCATACCCACGGTTCTTCCTGTCATAATAAATCTATCCCTGATCGGAGACGCCGTTCATTATGCCATGGGTGCGATGCTTGCTATCTTCTGGTTCATCATGACGATTGCGGCAATGAGGCTTAACATTGAGATTATAGAAACATTTAATCTCAAGTATGAAAACCTTGAGCTTATCTCGGACCTTGAGAAAGAGGTCAGGGACCGTAAGGCCGCGGAAGAAAGGCTTATTACAAGAAACCAGGAGATAGAGGCAATCGTTAATGAACGCACATCAGAGTTGATGGATGTCAATAAAAGGCTTCGGAACGAGATCGAAGAACGGAAAGAGGCTGAAGAGGCCTTGAGAAACAGTGAGGAAAAATACAGGGAACTTGCCGATTCCCTGCCCCAGATCGTTTTTGAGGCTGACGGCCTTGCCAATATAACCTTTGTGAACCGGAACGCATACAAACTTTTCGGCTACAATCAGGATGACCTGAATAAAGGACTGAATCTCATCCGGGTTATTGCCCCAGATGAGAGGGAAAAGGCAGAGGCAAATATCAGTAAGAGATTGAACGGCACAAGATCTTTCGGAAACGAATATATCGCCTTAAGAAAAGACGGCTCCGAATTCCCTATCTCCGTGCACGTCAATCCCGTTATAAGCAACGGCAGAACCATCGGGCTAAGGGGGATTGCTATTGATCTTACAGAGGCAAAGAAGGCTGAAGAAGAGCAGAAAGCCGTCGCGGCCAGGCTGCAGCGGGCAGAAAAGATGGAGACCCTCGGCATTATGGCAGGCGGGGTGGCGCACGACCTTAATAATATCCTGTCAGGCATCGTAACATATCCTGAGTTGTTATTGATCCAGATACCGGATAAAAGTCCCCTGAGAGAGCCGCTAACGACTATCCTGGATGCGGGAAGGCGGGCCGCGGCGCTGGTTCAGGACCTCCTGACACTGACACGGAGAGGGGTCATAACTGAGAACGTGGTCAACCTGAATGATATCATTCATGAATATATAAACAGCCCTGAAAATGAAAGGATATTGTCTTCTCATCCCGATGTAAAACTTGAGGTTGATCTTGAAAATGGGCTTTTAAACATCCTGGGATCCAGGGTGCATCTTATAAAAACAGTAATGAACCTGATTACAAACGCAGCCGAGGCATTGCCGGGCGGAGGGACGATCAGACTCTCAACAAGAAATCAATACCTGGATCGTCCTGTAAAGGGTTATGATGACATAGCCTGCGGGGATTACGCGGTGCTTTCGGTTTCAGATGACGGTATAGGAATCCCGCAGAGCGACCTGAAAAGGATCTTCGAACCTTTCTTCACAAAAAAGGTTATGGGACGGAGAAGCGGAACAGGCCTCGGCATGTCTGTTGTGTGGGGCACAATAAAGGATCATAAAGGATATATAGACGTCGAGAGCACTGAGGGCAGAGGCACTGTTTTTAATCTGTTTTTTCCTGTAACGAGGGAAAAACAGGATCTAAAAATGGATTCCAGGCCCATAAATATCCGCCAGGGCAAAGGCGAGTCAATTCTTGTAGTGGATGATGCCAGGGATCAAAGAGAGATCGCATCCGCAATACTTGCAGAAATCGGATATTCCGTTAACACCGTTTCAAGCGGGGAAGAAGCCCTGTCCTACATCATGAAAAACAGTGCTGATCTGATTGTCCTTGATATGATCATGGATCCGGGTATGGACGGCCTGGACACCTACAGGAAGATCCTTGAGATCAGGCCAGGTCAAAGGGCAATCATCGCAAGCGGGTTTTCCGAAACAGACAGGGTAATAGAGGCACAGAGGCTCGGCGCTGGGGCCTATGTTCAGAAGCCCTATACCATTGATAAGCTGGGCACGGCAGTCATGGCTGAATTGGGGGAAAAATAAGATAAGAAACACCATGCAGGGAGACTGTGAAACACACCGGGTGATTAACTGAATCCGATAATTTCAAATAATTCCCGGCAGGAGATCATTGCGATCATAATAGTGGTTGTCAGGATAATGAATAACCCGTGATGATTGTTTTCTTTATTAATCTTTTCGACAGATAAAGAAGGGAGGGGTGAAAATGGACGCACTTGAAAAAAGGATAGCTGCGCTTGAGCACGAGATTGAACGGCTTAAATCATACAATGAAATCCAGCGCCTGATGGGCAAGTATATGGCCTGCCATATCCGCAGTTACAGGGAGGGGATACTCAGCCAGAGAAACCATTACCTGTTCTTTGCCGATCGTCCGGACTCCAGTGCGGAGATCGCGGACCACGGGGTTTATATAGGCTACGACCATATCAAGAAGATGTATGAGGACATATTCGGGTCAGGTCCGGCGGAAGGGGTCATGTTTGAGCACAACCTGTGTTCTCCGCAGATTGTGGTTGCCGATGACGGACAGACCGCGCGCGGGGTATGGCACTGCCCTGGACATGAGACCGACCCGCGTATGGGGGAGGTGTTCGACGTGAATGCAAAGCCCGTGGCAACATGGGTCTGGGGCCGTATAGCCGCGGACTTTATCAAGGAAAACGGGGAGTGGAAGATATGGCACTATCACTGGTACAGGCTGTTCCGATGCCCATTCTACAAGAGCTGGGTGGATTACCGGATACCTGAAAATATGCAGGGCGGGGCCGACAGGATGCCCGGATACACCGGCATTAAAAGGGATAAGCCTACAACCTATCATAAAATGTATGCGCTCGACAGGGAGCTGGATCCCGTTCCTCCCTGCCCTGAGCCCTATGCTACCTGGACAAACGACAGGCCGCCTGTATAAAAAATGCACAGATATTCGGCGTTGCCCAGAGTCATGATCGTGTCGAACAATGCCGAAGGCACAATGTGTTGAGTCTCACAGAGTATCTAAATTTAAATAACGCCTTACCGAATAGAAAGGAGGGGAAAAATGAGTGAAAAAAGAAAAATAAACAAAGGCATCTCCCGCAGGAGGTTTCTTCAGGGCGCTGCAATGGCGGCAGCAGCCGCCGGAGGTCTGGTCACTGATGCCGGGCAGGCAAGGGCCGCAAGCCCAGCCCCCGCCAAAAGCACAACCTATTCAGCGGACATCTGTATTATTGGGGCGGCAGGGGGCGGGCTGATAGCTGCGGTGAGCGCGGCTGAGGCCGGTGCAAAAAAGATCCTGGTCCTTGAAAAGATGAAGAATACAGGCGGGACCACTGCTGGTATAGGCGGGCTTTTCGGGATTGAGAGCCCTGTTCAGAAGCGGCTTGGGATACATGAGACAGCGGATTTCTGCTTCAAGCACCATATGGATATGACAAACTGGTACTGCGACGGTAAGCTTGTCCGAAAGTGGATGTGCATGTCGGGTGACATGATAAGATGGCTGGAGGAAAAGGGGGTCGAGTTTGACAATGTAATCGCATTTACCGGCCCCGGGCTGGTAAGGGCCTACCATATGACCAAAGGCAGCACAGGTAAAAATATTGTCAATGCCCTTTTAAAGAACTGTAGCGAGAAAGGTGTTGAGATCCTCACCGAGACCAGGGCCACCAGGCTTCTCACGGACAGCAGCGGCACGGTTACAGGCGTTCTGGCAACCCGCGGTGACGAGGAGCTGAGGATAAGCGCAAAGGCGGTTATCCTCGCCACAGGCTCCATATCAAGCAATGATGCCCTGAAGGGCAGATTCTACCCGGGGCAGGACATGTCCAATGTGCATATTATGGCAGAGGCCTATTCTCACGCCACCGGAGACGGCCTGATCATGGCAGAGGAGATAGGTGCCGCTTCCACCCACATCTCCACCCTGTTCATCGGTCCCCACGGCCACGGATGGAATGAGCAGACAGGTGTCCTTGTAAGGCGTCCCCACCTGGTAAAGATCAACAGGAACGGGGAGCGTTTTGTCGATGAATCCATCAGCGTTAACAGAAACTGGGGATGGATGATGAGCATGGCGGTGGACAGGCAGCCGGATAAGGTCTGTTATGCAATCATGGATGAGGCCATGCTGCACGGGTTTCAGAAGAACAAGAAGATATATGCACCCTACGAGGCCATGGGCATGAGAGAAGGGGATACGGATGAGACTGCGTGGCTGGATACCATAGACAAGGATATCAAGGATGAGGAGAAGCTCGGCAGGATAAAGATAGCCGACAACTGG
>JAFGIC010000267.1 GCA_016929815.1 Deltaproteobacteria bacterium | reverse complement strand
CCCTACGTAATGCACATCTCTAAGAATGAATATGAAAATATGGGTGGCCGCGCAGGAAGGCTATCTCTGGCTAATGACTATGGCCGGTCGATACTCATTGCCGGGAGCGAGTTCGAATTCCTCAAATACCGGAAGCTCTATCTGGATGCTCCCTATGATGGCCTGCAGCCCCAGCTGGCAAAAGTCTGTCTGGCGACCCATGCGCTGAACCTGGTCGCGTCCGGCATCGCCGCTAATGAAGAGCAGATATCGGATTTTCTCCTCAATACATTGAGCGGACATATCTGCTGGCAGTCGCCCGAGGACAAGGATAAGGTCACCTGTGAGATCGTCCTGGCGGTCGAACAGTGCATCAAATACGGGCTTATGAGCCAGGACGGGCAGGGGAATCTCATTCCAAACAAACTGGGAACGGTCTGTGCGGCCAAGGGGATCTCTGTTGAAACGGCTCTTGAAATCATCAGTTGGGCGAATAAGACTAAAAACCGGCGGACCGACGAGCTCGAGCTTCTCTACCTTGCCTGCCGGACCAAGGACGCCCAGGGCTATTATGTCAACATGTCCACCCAGGAATATCAGGATGGGAAATACCCCGAAAGACTCCGGAAGGCTCTATCGCCGGAAGCCATCGAAACCTTCTCGGACATCCTCGGCGACAGCCTGCTCTGGGGCTATACCCAGGTCAAGGCCATGAAGAAAGCCCTGTTCCTGCGGAACTGGATAGAGGGCGTCCCGGCAATCAATATTGAGAAAAGCTTTCAGAGCCTGAGCGGGGCCATGGTGCGTGTGGCCGAGGGAATCAGCTGGATCGTTGATGCCGCGGGGGATATCATGAAAGTTCTGGGATTCGACAAACAGGACATCCGGACCGCGCGCCGACTTTCCCGGCGTCTGGTTTACGGGGTTACCGAAACCGGGCTTGCGCTGCTGAAACTCGGGGTCAAAGGTTTCGGCCGGTCCCATGTCCGGCTCCTTGCCGAAATGGGGATAGAAAAGGTCGAGGATCTGGAGGCTCTTTCCGAGATTGAAATAGGGAAGGTGATCCGCAACAAAACCCTCGGTGGACATATCAAGGAAAAGGTTACGGCGCTGATGACGCAGAGGGCTGAAATCTGCGATGAGGCACCGGATCTGACAGGTGATAACATATTCCGGAAAAGCGGTCAGGCCTGGGTGGTCAGATATGACGGGAATGAATCCTTTCTGCTGCAGCCGACCAAAGGGACGGCCTATCTGCATATTCTCCTATCAGAGCAGGGGCAGGAGCATGATGTTGTCGATATGGCGTTCCGTGTTGCCAGAAATCCGCGCCTTTTCATCCTGGGGGATGCCGGTGAGGCATTGGATGACGAGGCTTTCAGAAGTTACCGCGCCCATTATCGGGATCTTGAATCGCAGATGCAGAAGGCGAAAGAAAATAATGATATGGCCGGGCAAACTAAAATTCAGGAAGAGCTCACCTGGATTGCCGATGAATTGAGCAAAGCGCAGGGGCTGAAAGGGAAGCCCCGAAAAGTAAGCGATGACCAGGAGCGGATCAGAAAGGCGGTCCAAATGGCCATCAGCAGAACGATCAAGGAAATCGGTCAGCATGACCCTGACATGGCCGGGCACCTAAAGGAAAATCTGAAATGCGGAGCAAGGCCTTGCTATCGGCTAGATGAAAAGATTGATTGGAGTGTTTAAATTATGAACGACGAAGAATTTAAATCTGCGGTTAATAGATATCAAGTTGAGATAAAAGCATATAAAGTAAGATCAGAAAGTGCCTTCGTGAATCTAGAAAAGGCACGTGAGCCATATGATGTTTTTTTTGAAGATTTATTAACATACTATTTATTTGCAAGCATGTTGGCTGATAAAAAGATTCTTGATGATAGGCCTGAATATGAATGGCCCCTTATAACTTTATACGCTAAAGCAACTTCAGACCTGTTGGGAATACTTCTTTCTTTTAGAGGAGGATGTTTGGTCGGTGGTACTGCAATTTGCAGAACTTTGTTTGAAGTCTTTGTGCGAGTCAAATTTATACTTCAAGAAGATGCCAAAGAACGATTAAGATTGCATGCGAATTATCATCACGTAACTCGATGGCTGCGGCTTAAATATAATCCTGCTGCCAAAAAAGACAATAAAGTTAAAGCAGAGATTGAAACTGCATATGATAAAGTAAAAGGTGATTATCACCCTAAAAAACCTTATAGTTGGGCATACGCACTTTTTCCTGAAAGAATCAAGGAAAATCGTAACCCTACACTTCGGGATATTGCAGGCCGAGTTGGACTATTAGATGAATATGATAATATGTATGGATTGTTATCTATTCCCGTTCACGCAAATCCTTTAGTTGGAAATCAGTTGGTTATATCGGAAGATGTTATTGGAGTAGCCCCAAGGTATAGTCCATCTATGTATTCTATTGGATTGTTGGGAGTGTTCTATTTAAAGGAAATAATTGACACGGTTGTGGAATATATCAAGTGTCAGGACTGGGAGGGTATACAAGCTTTTAATCTATATTATTTGGCAGACAGATTGGGAAAATACAAGTTTCAGGTATAAATAAAAAACGATTTATCGACTTAACAGCCAGTTAAAACATCCATTTCTCATTGTTGAAATTGCAAACATTTCAATTAAATCCCCTTATTAATAAAAAGCTTTTAAAAGGCTATTTGGCTTTGAATTCAGCATTTTAGATTGTTTTGCCACGCGAAAAGTGGCAACTCGCCACGCCAGTTGTGGCGCCTTATTGGGTGTAGAAAACATTATATCTTGCCCAATTAAGGAGGCCGCAATGAGCGAATCATCCCATCCAGGAACTCACCTTTCTTGTCCCCACTGCGGGAAAAAGACCTGTACCACAATCCGGTACGGGGATGTCAGTATTTACTGCAGAAATTGCAAGAGAGTATTCCGGACCGTGATAACTGCGGATCCGGATGCTTCTGAATAATTGATATAGTATAGTTCTTTCATTTTTATTTACAACTCAGTGACTGCGAAGCGAGCCACCGCAGCAGAACAGTGCCTTTGAGCCGGTAATTCTGCTTGAGCCCAGTCGAAAAGGGACACCCCCTTGACGACAGGCTCTTCTAATAAGCCGTTCCGATCCGGGCGTGTCCCGGAAAGGAACGACTTATGTTCGAGCAGAATTATCGGAGAGAACTCCATGTTGAAGTCAGTGCGGGAAAATGCAAAGAGGCGATTGAGAGACTGCGTTCCCAACACGCGGTCCTCGGTCACTATCCCACAGTCCGGTCTTTGCGCGACCTGGTAAATCCTAAAAACGAAGATTATGAAGACAAGGACCAGGTTATGACCATTTTGTTGTCTGAAATGGCGCGGGACAATGCGATCTATCCCCTGATCAATCTCATGTTCTGGGAAAACCTAATGGGGCTGTTCGGAAAATGGTCTCGCTGGGCACTCGACAAGGAAGCCCTGTTTCACGAGATACACTGGGAATTTTTTCATGTGGTAATGGAGTACGATCTCCGGAAATACCCATCAAAGATACCGGTGCATATTTTCCTGAATACCAAGAAACGGGTCCTTGCCTGGGCCGATGAAGAGCGGCAGCAGAATGTGATGCTGCAGGAGATCAAAGAGCTCAATGAATCCGGATATAACCTGACGGACTTCCATGAATTGAACATCCGCGCGGTCGACATGGAGCAGTATCTCATAGACCTGGTTTATCGGCGTATAATCAATGACACCCAGTATGACCTGCTTCTGGAAACGCGGGTGCTCCGGAAATTCGACCTGAAGGACTGGTGCGCAAAAAGGGGGATCGAGTACAACACCGCCCGGAGCCTTCGGTACAGGGCCGAGACGGCAATCCGCGATTTTGAGCGAACCCGTCAGAAAGAAATCTGATTTTCCATGCGTCAAAAACCGGTTTTTCCGGCTTCTGCTTTTAGGAGAACACCCCTGAATTGCAGGAGCTTACACAATGGAAAATATTCAGATTCTGAAGCAGCTCAAAGACATGCTGAAGGAGCAGCTGTATTGTCTGGGGCGGATATGCACCCGGCATGCCGTCCCGGACGATGCAGTGTGGGAGATCGTAAAGAGCTTTGACCTGGTATTCACCAGGATCAAGAACCAGCT
>JAFGIC010000035.1 GCA_016929815.1 Deltaproteobacteria bacterium | reverse complement strand
TTCTAAAAAACGACCTGGAAGAGATGGCCTATATTTTCTTCAGGATAGATGAGGAGGAATATGCCCGCCTGTGCCTGGCGGCCGCAATGACTATGGATGAAAAAGACTCATCCATTAGAATCAATCCTTTTCTGAAACTCTCTTTGGAACGTAGCCTTGATCATTATATCAGCATTATCGAAGAAAAGGACAAACCGGAAGAGCCTAAAAATAATTCCTCTTCAACAATCATCATACCTTAATCCGACTACTTAATCCCCGAAGCTCGAATAAGCAAGCTTGAAGGATTTTGAAAAAAAGTATATTAGTAGATTATTATGTAACTTGTGAAGTCCGAAGGGAGGTGGCCATGTCCGGATCTATTAACTTGAAAACCAGCGTCAGGATTGAGATGGTCGATATCACTTCATCTGTCCAGAAAGAGGTATCAAATTCAGGCATCAAAGATGGGGTATGCACTGTTTATGTCCCTCACACAACTGCCGGAATAACGATAAATGAGGGCGCTGACCCATCTGTGTGCTATGATATCTTGACCAAACTCAACGAACTGGCGCCTCCTAATGCGGGCTATAAACATATGGAGGGAAACGCGGACAGTCATATAAAGGCGTCATTGATGGGAAGCTCGGTCTCCGTAATCGTAGAAAACGGCCGTCTGATCCTCGGTACATGGCAGAAGATATTCTTCTGCGAATTTGACGGCCCGAGATCCCGAAGAGTGCTTTTCAAGATATGAACCCATATAACCGTTTTTTATCTCCGCGCGAAGCGCCGGAGGCTGAGATGTGCTTTACGCTTAACATTCACCGTCCCGTTTGATCCATAGACCCATGTGGCATTTGTATAACCTGCCGCTGTCACACACCGAGCTTCCATCAGGAAATTCGGCATCATTCCAAAAAAATTTGGTTTTCTCTTCTCCAAGAATAACCGTCCTCTCTCCGGAAAATGATTCAGCCATGTCGGAAATTTTCTTGGCGCCGTCCATGGGTTCAATCCTGGTCATTTCACTACCATTTGTCTACCCTCCCTTTAATTTATTATTAGGGATAAGCCGAGATCAGATCTTTTAAGAAACAGCGGTCATCTTCTGAGATTTCCACCAAACAGACACCAATGCAACAGACCCCTTTATCAACATCGATACCGTAAAGATCAGACCAGATTATTTTACCTGTAACACCTATCGCCTGGTGATGGGGGGGGTTTATGGATATACGAAAAGTTTCATTCAAGGGTAATGGTTTATCGATGCATATATATAAACCCTCTGATGAAATATTCCGTGATTCCCCTTCTATCGTTTCCTCATCTGTAAATACGCTTACCGACCAACTGACTTCGATTCTGGGAAGACGCCGTCTTTCTTCATTATTGTCCAATTTAACAACCCCTTCGTTAGGTTAATGAGTTGAAATTGAAAACACAAGTTTAACAGTTTTTTCACAAATAAACGGGAATTCACTTCACCGTTGAGCACTCATCGAAGAGCTTGTAGGGGCATACTCCCACGCAATACTCGTGATCTATCTTCTCAAAAAGACCCGAGACAGCGCCGCCTCTCTTTTCAAAAAGAAAATCGGGAGTTACCTCATTTATAAAACCCGAACTTTCAAATACTTGCATTACCGGACGACGGGCATCCATAATAGCAAGCCGGATACCACGCAATTTGATTTCATCAAATAAGGTACGAAGCTCATCAACACCGGTAATATCAATGAACCCCATCGCCTGAAGATCCAGAAGTAAAAACTTGACCGGCGTAGTGTGTTCATCCAGGCGTTCAAGTATATGCTCAACCGTATATTCGGCATTCGCGAAGTATATGGCGTTATCGGGCCGCAGTTGAAGTATCTGGGGGCAGCTCGGTTTGTTGTTCATATCGGCATTCATAAACATATTAAGTTCGGGATCTTTTGAAATACGGACAATGCGAGGATGCATCGTTTTCCAAAGAAAGAACATAAGCGAAATCATCACACCTATCAGCAGGGCATAATCGGGTTTTGTTAAGAGGGCGAGCACAAAGACAGTTACCGCGACAATTCCATCATGCCGATTCATCCTCCAAAGGGCAAACACCTTTTTTGGGTGAAAAAGAAGAAGCACTGCGCTGATAACCAATGCGGCAAGCGCGGCTCTGGGGATAAAGGAAAGTAAAGGGGTAAGGAAAAGTAGGACAATTACCACCGTAAGGCTGGAAATGACACTGGAAATCCCTGTTTTTGCCCCTGTGGCATAATTTATGGCTGTCCTCGAAAATGATCCGCTCACAGGGTAGCTTTGAAAAAAAGAACCGATAAGGTTAGCCAATCCCTGCCCGATAAATTCCTGATCAACATCCACCTTCTGTTTGGTTTCGGCGGAAATCGTTTTACCAACTGAGTAGGTCTCCGCAAAGCTTACAAGTGCGATGACGATCGCGGGACCAAGTAGGGTGCTGACGGTCTCAAAATCCATATAAGGTATATGAAAGCTCGGTAATCCGCTTGGGCTATGGCCTACAATGGCCACCCCGCGAAGGTTTAAACCAAAGATCCAGACCGTGAAGCCTGAAACGATCATGGCAATCAAACCTCCGGGAAGCTTTTCCAGATACTTTCGCGCGACTAAAATAATGGCCATCGCCAGTAAACCGATCAGCAATGTTTGAAAATGAAAACCTGGCAATCTTTTTATAATCTCCAGCAGCATGGTAAAAATATACTCATGCCGAGACACGGTTAGACCCAGGAAGTGGGGAAGTTGAGTCGCAATAATGATGAGCGCCGCTGCCGCGGTAAACCCTCTTACCGCTGAATGAGAGATAAAGGACATTATCACGCCCATACGAAATAGACCTATGCAGATATACAGTATACCGACCATAAAAGCGAGCAGGAAAGCAAGTTCAATGAATTCCGGGCTTCCCGGGTCCGCTAAGGGTGTGAGAGTGGTGAGGACCAGCAGGCTCATGATTGCTATAGGGCCGGTGGCGAGCTGACGTAAGCTGCCCCAAAGGGCTGCGATAAAGGGCGTTGTAGCCGCGGCATAAAGCCCGTAGACAGGAGGTAATCCCGCAAGCATTGCATATGCCATTGACTGGGGAATGAGCACAACGGCGACAGTTAGGCCGGCGAGCGCGTCACTGCGAAAAAAGAGTGTCTTATATCCATCAAACCAGTCTATGAAAGGAAAGATCCTATGGGTAATTCCATGTTTATGATCGCTATGCAGCATAACTCCCGACCTTTCCCCATTGACATGATATCTAAGTAAACTACCATCCGATACGAGACTATCTTAGTGGGCCCGGTTTCGAGGGATCAAGGTCAAATAAAGCTGGAAGGCAGGCAATCGATGATGCCTGCAGATTTAACAAAGAAGCCGCATCGATTGGATTGCTTGAATTCTCTAATCCCTGAATCGTATTCTAATCCTAAAATCAAACTGTAGTCTTCGCCTTAATGCGAGGGTTTTACTCCTCGATGGAACTATAAAGATGCTCTTTAAATGCGGGAATATCTGACAAACAGGAATTAATAATGATACCAGAAATTAATCGCTAAAATCAATAATGTTTATACATCCCCAAAAATAAAAAACCGGGGAAGGCCACGTGACCAACCCCGGTAGAAAGAATTATTTATTACAGTTCAATACCGGTTAAGAACCTGCACCTTCAGCTCTTGTCCGC
>JAFGIC010000266.1 GCA_016929815.1 Deltaproteobacteria bacterium | reverse complement strand
ATGAGTCTTTTTATGTTTCCGAATCATTCCCCTTATTTCTTTACTGACAACCTTTTTAGTGTTACTATCTTTTTGCTTCTTAACAATCTGGGTTCATCCTGTCTTAAAGGTCTATTTCTTTTAACACCTTTATTAACAGGTTTCCCAGATGGTTTTTTAATTATTTTTTATATTTCCGTGCAAAATTCAGGTAACAATTAATTTCCAAATATTGGCCGCTCAAATTTGATAGTCATTAAAAAATACTGCAACCTGACACTTCACCAGAAAGCTGGGGCGGGGGGTCCGTGTAAAAATGAAAGTCTGTATTGCCCTGTATTCTGGTAAGTTAATCGTTGTTTATCTTATAAAGAAGTCAAAATGAAAAAACTGCCAGTTATTGCACATGCTTTTTAATTCATTCCGATTTTGTCCTATTGGCTCGGCGCTCTGATACAGGTTTTAAAGATGGATATTACGTACCAATTGGAGGTCATTTAGAAGGTGGTGAAACAATTTAACAAGCTGCTATTCGCGAATGCCAGGAGGAGATAGGTGTAATAATTAAGCCGACAGATATTAAAATTATTGGTGTAAATCATTATAATTATAATGATACAGAGAGAATAGATTTTTTTATCTGTAATTAAATGGAGAGGGGAACCATATCCGAGGGCTGAGTGTGATGATATAAAATGGTACCCGATAGTGGATCTCCCCAAAAATATTATACCTTTCGCGAAAATAGCGATAGGACATCATCTATCTGGAAAATTGTGGTTTGATGAAATTGGGTGGGAGAAGGAAACATTATCTTATGTATAGTAAATATCGGCTTACCATGGACTGCTGACAGACTTGCTGCTCTTACCGCAAGACACAAAAGTCCGGATGCGATATGAAGGCGCATAGTTGAGTGTACTCAGGCAAAATAGTCTGGAGTACATGGCATGTTCCTGTCTGTTCTTCCACGGGTGTGCTCCTGTTTCGCTGGTGATAAAAAAACGATTATAATACCTTGGATATTTCCAAGTTAATATGGATAAAAGGAGGGGATCATGAGTATGCTTAAATCGCTGATTGGGAGGCGGCAGTTTCTGGTTGCCGCAGGTGTGACTTCAACGGCTGCTTTTGCAGGCAAGAAACTTGCGGGTGTTATTGAACCGGTTTTAAAGACGGGTGACGCCGCAGCATCAGTCAAATCCGGGACTTCCCCGGCAGGAAACAAATACCCTCACCTTTTGTCGCCTCTTAGGGTGAGAAACAAGGTATTGAAGAACAGGATAATGCACACTCCTTCTCCCCCTCACTCCCTGCAGGGTCCGGAGAACTATCCTGCCGATGCCTATAGAGCCCATTATTCAGAGATGGCAAAAAATGCCGCCATTGTCACCGTCAACGAGCATTTCGGGAGATATCCTAAAACGTGGCCTGAAACCCTGGATGCGGCAAACGAGGATGGGAGACTTCACTATTCGGATTCCATGTGGGAGGATATCCCCCCGGTTCATAATTATTTTCAGCAGATGATTGAAGATATCCATTGCGAGGGCGCTATTGTTGCGGGCGGCAAGGTTGCAGGCGGAGGTATGGGAAACTTCAGCGCTTCCTCTGGAGGAAGTTACAGTATCGAGGATGTTATTTCAGAGGCAAAGAGGGTTGAGGACAGGGGGTATGACGCGGTATGGGTGGGAAACAGGTATATTAAAAGCAGTGAGGAACTGCGTCCTGTCATTGAGTATATGCAGGCGGTCCGGAATTCAACTGATCTCATCATTATCGCATGGATACTGCCCCTTGCCCCCGGGCGCAGCAGGGGATTGATGGCGGCAGGTGTAGGAGTGGACTCGGGCGGTATGGCTTCAGGCCCTGAATTTGATGAGGTCATGGCAATGGTTAAGATGCTTGAGGGCTCTGCTGATATCATCCAAATGAAGGATACAGGGCACTTCACCGACCATCCCAACAGCTTTACAATGGAGAAAGGCAAACCATGGATGCTAATGTTCAGCCAGGCCATAAAAGAGAGCGGCGTGAAAATCATCACAGCTCCGGGCGGCGGATTCCATGATCCGGATTTAAATGAGGAGTGGATCGCGAGCGGTAAGACAGATATGGTAGGCATGGCAACCCCTCTATTCGCCGATCCGGAATATGTGCAGAAGGCCTATGAGGGAAGAGCCGAGGATATAGTGCCCTGCGTTATGTGCCACAACTGTCACGGGATAAGCCGGACAAAGGGGCCATGGTTTGATACATGCACCGTAAACCCAAAGTGGGGGCTGTCGGAAACCAAAAAAAAATCGATCCGTCCTCCCGCAGCAGTAAAGAGGGTCGCAGTGATAGGCGGAGGCCCGGGTGGCATGAAGGCAGCCATTACAGCCTCGGAAAGGGGTCACAGGGTGACGCTCTTCGAGAAGAGCGACGCCTTGGGCGGGCTGATGCGGCATACGGATTATACACAATGGAAGTGGGCCTACAGAGACTTCAAGGATTACCTTGTCAGGCAGACCCATAAGACAGGTGTGCAAGTGCATTTGAACACCAAGGTTACCCCAGAGATGGTTAAGTCCGACGGGTATGACACGGTCCTCGTAGCCCTCGGGGCTGAGCCTGCTGCTTCCAGTATACCCGGCACGGACGGCGAAAATGTCTATGACATCATTCACGCATACAGCAGCAAAAAGTCCCTTGGAGAAAAGGTTGTGATTATCGGCGCTGGGGTCTTCGGCACGGAGACGGGGATATGTCTGGCCAAGGACGGACATAAGGTAACAGTGCTGGCGAGCGGTAAAGAAATGATACCGGCAGAGGCTATCGGCCCACATAATATGGAGAACCAGATAGATATCTATAAACACCATGAAAACTTCAGCTATATCCTGGAGGCTGAGGCCTTACGCATCTTGGGAGGTATTGTATTCTACAGGGATGTGGCGGGAAATGAGAATTCCCTGCGGGCCGATAGTGTGGTGATATATACCGGTCTCAGGCCTATGATGGATGAAGCCATGGAATTTTCAGGCTCTGCAGGCCAGGTTCTTCTCCTTGGCGACTGCACAGGCACGGCAGGAACCCTGCAGAAGACCATACGCAGTGCGTTTTTTACGGCATCTCAGGTTTGAATGACAAGGAAATAGACCAGATTAGGAATACAGTGTGTCATACCAGGGAAAGGGTGAAAGGCGGAAGTGCTCACCGGTCTGTGCCGCCTTTTGCCACCTGTATGTCCTGCTGAACATAATCCAGTATTCTCTTTACGACCTTTTCAGCGTTTTTCCGGCGTAATTCCTCGAAGCGTATGGCGCAGGCGTGATCAGGGAAGGCGAGGTTGCGCAGCTCCAGTAGCGCCTTCAGTCCCGCAGAACTATTCCTGAGCACCCACAGGGATTGCCCCCGAGTATAGGCGCCCGCGCCCAGGGCAGGCAGGAGTGCTTCGGCGAAATTTTTTGATGCCGTATCCATATTTTGTCCGTTTTTGTTCTGATAAATATTTTTTCAGGGAAGGATGGCTGAAGCACCTTTCCGGTCTTTGGGGAATAAATATTGACAAACGATATGATATCTAGTTTAAATTTCAAACATCTCCACAGAAAATATTCAAAACAATTTAATCGATAGGAGGATGTCATGAATCTATTTAAATCGCTTATGGGAAGACGTCAGTTCATGATTGCCGCCGGCGCGGTTTCCGCTTCAGCACTGGCAACAAAAAGGCTCAGCAGCATTGTTGATCCTGTTTTAAAGCCAGGTGCGGCAAGCGCTGCGGAAAAATCCGCGACCGGTGCAAAGAGCACTAGCAAGCTTATGACATTTAAGCGCAATGTGTTTACACCAGAGGAAAAGGCCGCACTGGATGCCTGGAAGAAGTTGGAAAACAAGGCTGGGGGGCCGCCAGGCGGTGGCGGGGCGCCCGGCGGAGGGGCCCCGGGCGGCGGCGGAGGGGAAACCGTATTGACAGCCGCGAGCGGGCAGCCGAAGGATCTGGATACCGTGTCCGGCTTTGAGATGTATTACTATGCCAAGGGCTGGGACAAGTACAATCCGCTATGGCTGAACAACAATTATGCCAAGAACACATGGTACGGCGACTGCCCCGCAATACCCACCATCCGGGAGCCCATGGCCATGGCACAGCTTCCGAGTGAACTGGGCTTTGAATCCCAGTCCGGAAAGGTGTATGTAGGCGACGGCTATGACTTTGAGCTTTATTATTACAAGCCTATCTTCTCCGGCGACTCCTTCAACACCAAGACTACCAGCCTCGACTATGTGGATCTCACCGAGGACGGCTCCACTACCCGTTTCATCATCGCAATTGTGAAGGCAGAGATGTACAACCAGAAGGGCGAGATGGTCTGCCGCGCAGTCATGCACTGGCCCTGCTTTCGACAGAAATATGAAGACGGCCATGTGCCCACCCGGGAGGAGATGATGAGTTCGCGTACGGCTTCGGGCGGCCGTCAGGAGCGCTATACCCGTCCCGCTCATAAATACACCGACGCCGACTGGGAAGTCCTTAAAGGCATCTGGAAAAAGGAGAAGATTCGGGGCGCAGAGAAACTTTACTGGGAAGATGTCAAGGTAGGCGACGAACCCCCCTGGACAGCCGAGAATCCGGTCACGGATTATGATGCCCGCCGTTATACCGGGTTCCATCATACCGTGGGCGCAGTGGGCGGCGATTCGGCCCGGGATTTCATCATGACAGGAAATTCGGAGCGAAGGTTCTATAAGAGAGAAGACGGCGTATATGACGTCGCAAGCAGCGACCGAACCCATTTCCTGAACTTCGTGGGCCGCAACTTCTGCCTGCGCACCATCACCAACTGGTGCGGCGACGACGGCTTTGTCCGCAAGATAGGCTGGAGGATGGTCAATGACTCCCGTCCGGAGGAGCAGATTAACCACTTCCCTGAAGGCCATTTCCGTGAGTCATGGCTCTTGAAGGTCCCCTCTCTCAAGAAGGCAGGCAAGTTCATCAATACCCACGGCATGGGGCCTGACTGCGCCATATGCAAGGCCTACGTTACCGAGAAGTTTATTGACCCGGATACCGGAGACCACATGGTCATGCTTACCGGCTGGGCCGAGGACATGGATGGCAACATATTCCAGGAGTGTGAATTCTCCGTGGCCCTGCCTACCAGAAGCTGATATTGTTTTTTAAAGAGGGCGCCTCGTTTTTTTTAGGCGTCCTCTTTATTCCTGTTTCTTCCCATGGATTTAGTGCTTGGCGACAACAGCATCCGTTGAGGCAATTTTTTCAGTACAAGAGAATTGATGATCAACCCTTATCGAGGGTCTTTTTGATCTGTAGGGCAAGATCCTCCAGGATGTCGTCAAACTGTCTTCTCATATTGATCATGGACTCCCTCATCCGCAGAATGATTTCAACCCCGGGAAGATTCACATCCATGTCTTCAATGAGCATTTTGGCAATACGGAGCTTTTCTATCTCACGGCTTGAGAAATGCTTTAAAGGGTCATCGCCGGCGCACTCCGGGCATATGATCTCTTCGCGCTCCAGATTTATAATAAGATCCTCGTCAACCTGGAATATCTCCATTATTTCCGTTGTGGTGTAATATTTTTCCCCCATGGCTTAAGACCTTCTATGAATTGAGCTGCATTTAAAATCCTTCATAAAGAGTATGGAAAACCGGATAAAGTGTCAATCCAAATCAGTAATTTCCGGTTAGGATTTTACATGTAATAATATTTTGATTGTCAGGCAGGATAGCCCCATTTTTCTAAAATGAATACAAACAATTTTACATATTATCCTTAACAGCTTTAAAACGGAATAT
>JAFGIC010000265.1 GCA_016929815.1 Deltaproteobacteria bacterium | reverse complement strand
GAGGATCAGTTTATCTCGAACTCCCATGAATGCATAGAGTTCTTTATTGCACCCATCGCATTCTGCAAGATGGTTGTCGATGAATGCCTTCTCCTCTTCGGTTAACAGGCCTTCAATATATTGAACAAGTTTATCTCTTATTTGCATGCAATCCATATCAAACCTCTCTTAAATCCTTACCGGGAATATATCCATAAGTTTGTCGCGACTCGTCATTCCGGCGAAGGCCGGAATCCAGAAATTGAACCTGGATGTCGTATCAAGTCCGGCATGACAACTTATTCCTGCCAGTCCTTTTGGCTGGGATGTTTATCCTTCTTCAATTCAAGGAAGCCTCGAAGCCTTTCATAGGCCCTTGAGAGTTGCTTGGTTACTGTACCTACAGGCACTCCGAGTTTTTCGGAGATCTGTCGACAGGACTCTCCTGAATAGAACCTTAACAGGACAATCTGCCTGTATGGCTCATCCAGCATTGCAATGGCCTCTTCCAGCCTGTGGTCCTCAGCAACCTGCATCTCCTTGCAGTGCGGCTCTTTCACAGCTGCAAGATCAACAATCTTTTTCCTGTCTCTCAATTGCTCCTTGGCCACCCTGTCGGCGATCCCTAAGAGCCAGGAATGGAATTTGTCAGGCATTCTAAGGGTTGAGAGATTGAAATAGGCCCTGACAAATGTCTCCTGGGCCGCCTCTTCCACTAGGTTTTTATCTTTGAGTTTCCCCATCAGAAAGGCCATGACGCCTGATTGATATCGCCTGATAAGATGACGAAACTCGTCGGGCCTTCCGTCAAGACACTGCCGGATAATATGCTGGTCACTCTCAGCCATCATCACCTCAAGGTTATTAAAGATGTGAACGTTCAATATATAGTGAAGGCGGACGTTATTTTACGACACAGAATATGAATTGTCTCGAAATTTAAGAACAGAAGGATAGAGAGATTGTTCGTTTTGCTATTATATGGTAAAGTGAAAAATATGGATTCAGGAGTAATAATTGGAAGAGATTATCAATAGCAATAAAGATCACAAACACGGTCACCATGATCATCACCACCATATTAAAAGCGGCTTTTCCTATAAGCGCATGTGGTGGGTGCTGATTATCAATCTTGTCTTTCTCATCGTTGAGGTTATCGGCGGCATCCTTACAAACTCCCTTGCCCTGCTCGCGGATGCGGGTCACATGACGACCGATGTGGGGGCCTTGATACTTGCACTTTTAATGGCGCACATCTCCAAACGTCCCCCGACACCGGAGCGCACCTTCGGGCTCTTGAGGGCGGAGGTCCTCGGCGCCTTTATCAACGGCGCGGCACTTGTGGTCATTGTAGGTCTGATCTTCTGGGAGGCATGGAAGAGGTTCGGGCATGTAAGTCATATTGACGGACCTTTCATGCTGGCCATCGCCCTTGTGGGACTCCTGGCAAATCTTGCCAGCACCGTAATCCTTGCAAAAGGCCACAGGGAAAATATCAATGTCCATGGGGCCTTTCTTCATATGCTTTCCGATACCATGGGCTCAGTCGGGGCCATTGTTGCAGGCTCCGTTATATGGTTCACAGGATGGTATCCCATTGATTCCATCGCGAGTTTTGTAATAGGGCTCCTGATCCTGTGGAGCAGTTGGGGTTTTCTGAAGGAGACCATGAATATCCTTCTTGAGGCCACGCCTGGGCATATAAATTTTATGGAGGTCAAAAAGGCCTTGGAGGGGATCGAACATATTGAAGAGGTCCATGATCTTCACATATGGACCATCACATCGGGCATGCCCGTGCTATCGGCCCACCTGTCTCTATCATCCTGCTGTTCGGAGACCACCCACTGGCAGGAGTGTCTTTCAGAGGCGCAGAGGCTTTTAAAGGAGCGGTTCGGGATAGAGCATACGACGTTACAGGTGGAGGGGATGAATTCGTCATGTGAAAAGGCTTGCGGGTTTGAAAACGGGGAGAGTCCACAGGAAAAATAAGTCTTTTTCATAACCCCTCCCGTCCTCCCCTTATCTTAATGGGAGGAGACCTTAGATTGATTTACTTTAGGGAGTTAAGAAACGCATAAAATGAACGGATATATTACAGAGCACCGGGTGATCATTCCTGTTCAGATGAGATATCGTTTTCTATAACACCATAGGAAAAATTTCACCTGAAAATCTCCCCTCTTAAGATAAGAGGGGTTGGGGAGTTATGAAAGACGTGTTTCCATGGTTCCTGCCTGGCTGATCAGGTTACTCCTCCGGTTCTTCCTTTGAGACCGGTTTGGTGAGAAGGACGTAGTTGAAATATCCATTGACCAGATCCCCTTCCTCTACCTCGCCGTACTTCTTCATGGACATCACATACCAGAGCACCTTGTCCGACGGCAGCCCTGTCGTTGCGGAGATCGCCGGAACGGTCCGGGGGCCGTTCTTGAGTTCCTTCTTTATGAGGTTGACATCCTGGTTCTGTTTTTTTAATCGTTCTATATTCCGCTCAAGCAGATCTTTACGCTCTTCCCTGAGGGCCTTAATTTTTGCCTTGTCATCCTTTGGGGATGAATCATCCTGCTTCATCTTGTGCTTCTCCCTTTTGATATACGGGACCCAAACCCATGATCCTCTCCGTATATTCCTTGGCATATTCCGCGAAGAGGGGGCCATCAGCGGCGCTCAGATTATACATCTCAACCCTGGCCGGATCTATGCCTATGGCTTGCAACTGACTTTTCACGTATTTTACAACCCTTTTTGCCTTTATATTTCCATCCAGGAAATGACATTCTCCCTCCAGTCAGCCAAGCACATAGACGGCGTCGGCGCCTGCCTCTATGGCATTAAGCAGCATCAGGGGATTTACTCTGCCTGTGCAGGGTATTTTTATAACCCTAATATTGGGAGGGTATTTCAAGCGAAGCGAACCTGCCAGGTCCGCTGCCGTGTATCCTCAGTATGCACAGCAATAAACTATAATTTCCGGATTGAATTCCGCCAAGCTATATTACCTCCTTATGAACCGTTATTGGATTTCGCCCCATAATGACCAAACTCGATTGCCGCATCTACCATGGCATTTAACTCCACGGTATCGTAATGTGCGAGTGATATGGCATTGCCCGGACATACTGAGACACAGGTCCCGCATCCGTAACAGGCCGCAGGGTTGATATAGGCCCCGGACTCGAGTATTACAGGCACGCCGAAGGGACATGCCCTCACACAAGTAAGACATGAGGCGCATTTGCTCTGGTCAACCTTGGACACGAACGGCTCAAGTTCAACCTTGCCGCTTGGAAGAATTATAGAGACCTTTGCCGCCGCTGCTGATGCGGCCGCGGTCGCTTCATTGACGTCCATGGGCGCCTGGCATGTCCCTGCAACATATATCCCGGCCGTGAAAAGCTCGACGGGCCTCAGTTTCGGATGGACCTCAAGCAGGAAACCGTCAACGCCGCATTGTATCTTCAAAAGGTTTATCAGAGAGTCAATCTTGCCCGGCGTCATTCCTGTTGCCAGCACCACCAGATCCACAGGGACTTCAAGCTCTTCATCATTCAATAGGCTGTCCTTGACAAACACGGAGAGGGCATATCCATCGCCGTCATTTTTTTCAACCCTGGGAGTATTCTCCGTCTTGAAACGGATAAAGCGTGCATTCAGTGCAGATGCCCTGCTGTATATCTCCTCGTGACCTTTTCCGTAGGTCCTGATATCGCGATATATATGGAAAATCTCTGTTTCAGGATGTCTGGTCTTGATATCTACCGTAGCTTGAAGAAGGCCGGTGCAGCATGTGCGGGAACAATTTTCATTGAGCCGGCCCTTTTCATCGGGTTCATGTATGCCTGGCACCTGCCTGGAACCCACGCAATGGACCATTGCCATGCTCTTAATCTTCCTCCCGCCTATCTCGAGACATTTCCCGTTATTCTTTTCTTCGGACAGTATCTTAATAAGGTCAATAAGGGTTGTCACCTCGGGAAATTCATCATAGCCGTATTCGCCATGCCTGGGCTTATAGAGGGAAAAGCCCGTGGCAATTACTAATGCCCCTGTTGTCAGTTCAATTTTCTCGGTCTCTTTGGGCGGCTCAACAGGCAGTACCCCGGTAAAGGGGATAAATTCTTTTCCCGGCGAGGGTCTTTCGTCTCTGAACCAGGGGTACTGTTCATAGTGTTCAGGAGATAGAGGGCACCTTTCAACAGTCAGCTTGAAATTTCCTATGTATCCCTCCTGGGAGATCGCCTCGGCACAGGTATATAAATCGATCTTCGGATGTGAAAGAAGCCTTTCAGCAAACCAGGACAGGAGATCTCCTGCCTTTTCGCCGGTAGGGTAGAGCTTATGGAGCTTTGCCGTGTATCCTCCAAGAAAGGGGGTCTTTTCAATCAGACTCACTCTGAGCCCGCGTCTTGCCAGGTCCAGTGCGGCCTTCATTCCGGCGATGCCTCCTCCTATTACTGTTGCATGATCCGTCACCTGGACAGTGATGGCCTCAAGGGGCGGGATCATTTTTGCCTTTGCAACAGCCGCGGCCACCATGGCTATAGCCTTTTCGGTTGCCTCCTTGCCTGTATGTACGTAGCTGACCTGCTCGCGAATATTGGCGTGTACATAGAGATAGGGATTTATTCCGGCCCTTGCCAGGGCGTTTCTAAAGGTGATTTCATGCAGGCTGGGGGCGCAGGCTGCCACAACCACGCGATTGATTGTTCCTTTTTTTATATTTTCTATAATCAGGTCCTGTCCCGGATCTGAGCACATGAACATGTACCGCTGGGCAAAGGCAACCCCCGGCATATCATGGGCGGCGACAACCACCTGCTCCACATCCACTGTGTTGGATATATTCCCGCCGCAGTGACACACAAAGACGCCCACCCTGGGTTCATTTTCATGTTCACTGTCTAATTTATCATTGTTCATCAGCTTACAACCTCATAATGATCTTGGATTTTCTGCCCGCCGGATTTTTTTGACTACGCGGCCAAAGAAATGTCCTTGTCCAGTTTCTTGATATAATCGGATGCCTCCATGGCCGCTGCGCCTGCCTCAATTATAGTGTCAACAATGTCCTTTGGACCGGAGGCCATTCCTGCAATAAACACCCCTTCCATTTCTGTAAGTGTCGGGGCCGCCTTTGGAGAGTCAGGGGCCATAAATCCGTATTCATCCATGGCAACCGCTACTCTTCCTTCAGGGCTCCATGCAGGGATTACGGCAAGACTCAGTACAGCAAGATCAAACTCCTCCTCTGCCATACCCTCGGTGCCTTCCTGGTCTTCATATCTCAAAATTACACCCTGACCCGGGGTGCTTACCTTGATTGTCGGCTTTGCCTTTACGAACCTTATCCCTTCTTCCTTTGCCTTTCTTAAAAATTGCTCATAGTTTTTGCCGAATGCGCGAAGATCTATGTAAAAGATCGATATCTGTATATTGGGCAGTTCATGCCGTATAAGAAGTGCGTTTTTGATGCTGTACATACAACAAACCCTCGAGCAGTAAGGCACGCCAAGGGTTTCGTCCCTGCTGCCGGCGCACAGTATAAAGGCAAGCTTTTCCGGCTCTTTCCCGTCTCCCGGCCGCAGTATCCTCATATATGGGCCCGTAGGGGCAATAATGCGCTCCAAATGAAGGGCGTTTATAACATTCGGATTGTCTGCCGCCTCTCCGTATGCCCTTTTGGGGAATTCCTCAAGCAGCTGGTATCCGGTTGCAAGGATAACGGCCTTTGCCTTTAATTCAAGGGATTCGGGCTGCTGAAAGTAGTCAACCGCATGGGTGGGACATACCCTGCTGCATTTGCCGCAAAGGGTGCAGCTTTCAACGTCCAGAAGGGCAATCTGAGGTATGGCGTTTGAAAAAGGTATATAGATGGCCTTCCTGGCTGAAAGCCCCCGCTGTTCTTCATCCGGGACAAGTACCGGACATGCATATTCGCACTGTCTGCAGCCTATGCATAAATGTGTATTGACATAACGCGGCCTTTGGATAAATTTTGTTTTAAAGAGCCCATTTGACTTTTCAACGGACTGCAGGTCGCACATAGTGATGATAGAGATATTCCGGTGATGTGCAACTGCCGCCATCTTGGGCGTGGTGATACAGGATGCACAGTCCAGTGTGGGGAATACCTTGTCAAGCCTGATCATTTTGCCGCCGATCGAGGCATCGCTTTCCATGATAGCGACCTTGAAACCCTGATCGGCGAGATCCAGCGAGGCCTGCATCCCGGCAATCCCGCCGCCGACAATTATTACATCATAATCATATGAACCGGAGATATTGGATGGCATAATAATGCTTTTATCCTTTCATAATTTACGGGATAGCCTCATCTCGTTTATCCGCTAAAATCCTATAGAAACACAAAGGATGGGAATTTGTATCATGTAAAAATCTTAATATTATAAGAAAGAATAGGTGTCAAGAAAGATCATGTTTATCAATTAAAAAGGGAGGGACTAACTCATTGAGGTTTAATGAAAAAACCCCGACCTTTCGGTCGGGG
>JAFGIC010000034.1 GCA_016929815.1 Deltaproteobacteria bacterium | reverse complement strand
AATAAAAACAGGCCGCATGATAGTGATTTTAAGAAGATTATGGAGCAGGTAAGCTCCGCATTCGAAAAGAAAGAACCATTTGCAAATAGAGAAAATTCGGGCCCGGTTGTAAACGGTATAAGTATTCTACATGGGACGGAGTATATTAAAGAGCCTTTAGACGTCGCCGGTAAGGATTACATGATTGAGGAATTGAAAGAAACACTGAATCTTGTTGATTTTTATGCCTCAAAATTATCAGACTCATCCCTTCCCGCCACGGGGCTAACCCCCCTGGTCAACCATCTTGAGGATAGGATGGAAACCCTGAGAGAAATAGAATCGGCCCCCGGAACGCCTGTAAAATTGAAGTCCATTATATCTGATATGACGATAACTATTGGAGCCGAGATAGCAAGATTCAAAAGGGGTGACTATGTCTAAACTCTAAAAGCTGCTCATTGCCCGATTTGTCTGATCCTCTTTGTCGGGAATGGGAAAGGTAATAGTAATACGCGAACCGGAGGGTTCAAGATCAGCCTCAATAGCGATCCCTTCCGCATCAAATATCAACAAGGCAAGGAATATTCCCATATCGCTATCCTCGTCCCTTATACGCTCAGAAGACGATAAATCCTGTTTCAATAGCTTCATAAACCTTTCTGACGGATTACCCTCTTTTGTGTTGATGATTATCATCAGAGATAAATCCTCAAAAACGGTTTTAAGGGTCAGTCCTTTAACCCCTTCACCTTCCAATTCTTCGATAAGTGACTGCAAAAACCAGCTCAATGCTATTAATGAATCCCTCGTGGGATTGAAGTTTAATGGCGGATTATCCTGGAATGTTAGCTCTTTTTGGACATTGTGCTTGAAATAGAGGTCGGTCTGTAAAAACCATAACTCCTGCTGCAAATAATCGTTTATATCTATTCGATTATTACTGCCGTCATCTTCGTTCTGACCGGCTTTTACGGAAGCCGTTTTTATCAGACGGTCTATCTGTTCGAATTCTTCTTCCATTCTTTTTAGACGGGCGCGTATATTCTTTACTCCTTCATTATCCAAATCAGGGCTGTCCTTTAAAGCATAACCCGCCAACTCCATATCGAGGCCAAGATTCTGCAATGGTCCGTTTAGGTTGTGTACAAGTCCGCCGATCAGCTTCCCAAGAGAGGCCAGTTTAAACAGCCTGATTATCTCTTTTCTGGATAATTCAACCACCGTTATTATCCTCCTGGCTTGACTTGAGCCTTCGTATGTCCATCCTCTGTTTTTGAAAAACCGTTTTTACGATCGAATCCTGCGCATCATCATCTATACAAATGATCCGTGCGGCAATAATAAAACCGTCACTTCTCTCTTCGATCCTTAATACCTCGACTATAAGCTCCAACTGGTACTGGAACGTCCCTGGCATTATCAGATTTATTTTTAGAAACGCCCCGATATCGATATTTTCCGTGGTTCTTAACTTCAGGCCTGAAGCGCTTATCTCTATTATGTCATCCCGGTTGAGTGTCCCGTCAATTGACCTGGAAAGCAACTGATCTATGATAAAATCAAGTTTGTTGTTGAGCAGTTGGAGGGATCGATACAATTGCTCTTCCTTTGATCCGGGAGACGCCTGCTCTAAAAATTCCTCAATTGGGCCCGGAAGTCCTTCCTGCCTGAATAAGGAACTGCCTGTCCCATTTTTCACCTTCTCCGTCTCTTCCTCGTTCAGCACCTGCCACTTGACCGGCACTAATATCTCCACCCTGAAATGGCCGCGTTTATTGACAAAGTTCATGATCTTAACCCCGCAAATTACAATTATATAAACCTATAAGCCTTATTTTAAATAAGAAAACCATAAATTTACCTCTTATGCAACTAAAATGCTGTCCACAGTAATATCATGTTAAGATGGTCAGGTATCGAATCCATAAGGTCTACAAATCAAAGCAGGCAATGGCTGTCTATGCAAGATGATATGTGTTAAAAATGGCATCCCCGTTAAAAAAGAGAGGATCTTCGAAGGCCGCATGGCGAAGGCGAATAAAATTTGAGCATATTATTAGTTCGGAGATTTTCACTCATCCGGTAAACACTGTCAGGGCTGCTTCGACTACTTCCGGATCAAACTGGGTGCCGCTGTTGTCTCTTAATTCCTTAAGGCATTTGGAAAAAGGAAGGGCCTTACGATAGGCCCTGCTCGATTTCATCGCATCGAAGGCATCCGCTACTGAAAGAATTCTTGCAAGTCTGGGAATATTTATACCCCTGAGACCATCAGGGTAACCCTTTCCGTCCCATCTTTCATGGTGATTCCTGATAATGGCCTTCTCTTCGGAATCCATGCCAAGAGGGGAAACAATATTTACGCCTATAAGGGGGTGTTTCCTGATTTGCCTGAATTCCTGCTCCGTCAAGTTTCCGGGTTTATTCAAGATGCTGTCATGAATGCCGATCTTGCCTATATCATGAATAGGGCTGATTGATTCAAGCCTTTGAATATCGTCATGACTACATCCCATTATACGGGCAGTCTTTAGAGAATACTCGGTAACCCTTGAAGAGTGTTGCTGTGTATACGGATCCTTGGCCTCAATGGCACCCATAAGGGACATAAGGGAGGCCATAAGACTTTCCATGAGGTTGTCGTAAAGGGCCATATTTTCAATATTAAGGGCGGTTCTCTCGGCAAGGAACATCAGGATGAATTCATCCTCATCATCAAAAGCCTTTTCCTCCTCCTTTTCAGCGACAATAAGAACGCCAAAGGGTTGATTTCTGATATTAAAAGGTATCCACATAAAACCGTTATTATAGCTCCTCCCATCAGGAAATAATCCACCTTCCGCGGTCTCCGTAAAAAGAAGGTCCACATAGCTTCTATCTAAAATCCTGCCCCCTTTTGGACTCTCTCTCAGGCTAATTCTGGTGCCGGGTTTCAAGCCTTCATGGCCTCGTTGTGAAAGGACCATAAGGTTGGAATTCCCATGTTCATAAATCATGAAACATGCCTTTTTGGCATTACAGGATTCAATGCTCTTTTTGACCAAGTAATTATAGAGATCTTCTGATCTGTTAATTCTCGATAGAGAGTCCACGATATTGTACATGACGGTTTGAACTCTGATCTTGTGCTGCAACTCATTGTTTAACTTTTCTACTTCCTTCTTTTCTTCTAATTCCTGATAAAGCAGCCAGTTCTTTTCCATCAGGAGATGGAACTTCTGGATCCTCTCGAGGCTAATTTTTATATCCTGAAGGCGAAAGGGCTTCAGCAGGAAATCCGATGCCCCGTTACGCATTGCCTCTATTACGCTATCCATTGAAGGGTAGCCCGTCATGATTATAACGCTTGTAAGCTGTTGGGATTCCCGTATTCGCTTAAGGGTCTCTATCCCATTAATTCCAGGCATCATAAGGTCCATAAAGACATAATCATACCGGCCTCGGTTAATCTCATCGACGGCCTTTTCACCACTATCTACGGTTTGAATATTCAGGATGCCCAGATTCTGAAAAAAAAGATCCAAGGTCTCGCGGACCATTGGCTCATCATCAACAACCAATACAGCCAAAGACTCAAGGTCACGCCTGGTTAGTGTTTTATATCTCTGAATAGTTTCGATTTGCACAGACCAAATTCCTCTTCCGATAAAAAACCTTTCTCTCTGAGCACTGAAATGCGTTCCAGCTCAGACAGGACCGACAGGTTAATATCCGACATTTTTTCCGTATAATAAAACGGCAACATGCTTCCGGCAATGAAAGGGGGCTTGTTACTGACTTCCGGTTCAGGTCCGGATCGCTCCCCTGCCGGGCCGTGTTCCTTATTTATTCCTATAATTTTTTTCATCGTGTGGAGTTCCTTATATGTCCCCTGTAGTTCATGAAACAACTTCCTGTTCTCACGAGTCAGGCGTATCTTTTCCCTCGCATTATTTACAATGATCTTTAGCTCATCTAATTTGAATGGCTTAGTAATATAGTCATAAGCGCCCTCGCGTATTGCCTTCACGGCAGTCTCGAGAGAGGCGAAACCGGTTATCAAAATCACTAAGATATCCGGATCGTTTTTTCGCGTTTCCTTTAATACTTCCAATCCATTGGCGCCAGGCATCATAAGGTCGGTAATAACCAGATCAAACTTCTCATTACGGCATATTTTAATAGCCTTCAGCCCGTCATTCGAGACAGTTACCTCGTCATTTTCTTCGACAAAGATAGTCTTCAGCACGGAAAGAAGCTTTCTATCATCATCAACTATCAATATCTTCAGTTTCATCATATCGCTACAAAAGGTTGTAAAAAAGACAACGATATCCGGTAAGATAGGGGTCAGGCCTTCTCGTTAAACAGCGCGCCCGCCATCTCTTCCAGCTTGGCGGCGAGATCCAGAATTTCTCCGGCAGGGATCTCCCTTATTACTTTACCGTTTTCCTTTGAAATGACTTTGACCATTATCTGCCCGGTCGCCCTATGGACCTGTATCTTAAGGTCCCGCTGCACCGATCGCACGTAACTGTCCATTGCTTCGACAATGCGCTCTATTTTGGCCTGGGTGTTTTCATGAACCTTTGAAACATCCTTCAGCTTTTTTACTGGGCGTGTTATCTCATTTGTCGATTCCCTTTTCCGGTTAGGATTTGACATTGATATATTTGGGTCCGCAACTTTTCTCGGCCCCTGTACCGGCCCAAGTTTATTGGCAACTAATGTTTCCAATCGCCTCTTGCCTCCTTTTTTCACTCAACAGGCTCACCCTTTCACTCGAAGTTTGTTGAGCGTGATACAACCCTTCTCTGATTATTGCATCGGCATTAAAACTAAAATTCTTAAACATAAAATTTTGTAGCGTTCAAAAAGGGCTTCATCGGCCTTTTCAAAGGTTAGATATATTTTCAGGCCAATCCAACGGTCATACCTATCTTTTCACAGCGATACTTCCTGGTGCCGTTTCGTTTACTGTTTGTGATCTGATTTTTAGGGTTTAAAGGAGAGGCTTTTTCAATGATAACGGACCATGCCGCGATGTTTTAGGGGCCTAAACTCTGAGAGACCAAACCACTGATACGTGCCGGTGTTCCCGTCAATGCTTGTATTGCCCGGCACAAGCATTGACGGGATTGGGGTGTCGCATTTCATATGCCGAAATGGTTTAAGAATAAAAATAATCAAACATAAGTGACCTCATTATTAAAATATCTCAAGCCGCGATCCGCGCCCCATCAATACCCTTATATTTTGGGGACTCTGTCACGCCGATATGATCGTCTCCGCCATGGGCAATCTCATCCCATGCCTCCTTTAATTCACTCAGGATACGGATGCTCTCATTAAAGGCATCTAAATCCTTTTTGATATCCCCAAGAAGCAGCCTCCTGGTAAGATAGGCATATATGGCATCCAAATTTTTGGCTATCTGTCCTCCCTTTTCCATGTTGAGGCAACTTTGAAGTTCGTTTAAGATATCCAGCGCCTTTTGCATTTTTCGGGCCTTTTTTTCGATCTCATTCATTTCAAAATGGTTTTTGGCCTGCATCAGAAGCTGAATAGCTTTTTCATAACACATTATGACCAGATCAAGTTTTCCTGCCGTTTCAATACTTGTTTTTTTGTAATTATTTGACATGTTGTAACCCATATGCTCCTCCTGATAAATTTTTCATTTTTTATTAATTAATAAAAAAATTAATCGTTTAAGTAATTTACATCCACCCGCTATTGGCGGCCTGCACCTGTCCGGTCAGCCAATTACTCATATTTTGGATCTTCGCCAACGCCATTTCCATGGCGACAAACCTGTTGATCAGAAGCTCCATCCTATAATCAAGACGGGTTTCCATGTCTTCTATCCTGTCATTCATAGTATTTATATTGTCTTCCGTAGAATCCATTCTGAATGCAAGATAACCTTCATATAGATCCGTAATATCAAAAAGGGCCCGGTCAAACAGTTCCCCAATTCCAATGGTAATTGATACATTTCCCTGTGCACCAGTACCGGTCCCCGTATATTTTATTGCAAGGCCCTCCACGCTTGTGGACTCTCCGGATTCCGGCGAATCTCCCGTCAGGATCTGTCCCGATCCCGTTGCTGATTCATTATTTATGGTACCCTGAACATCCAACCCGCTGTGGACCCCGTTCACCAGCCCAAGATCCAGATCCCTTTCCGTGGATTGGCCGATGGTTCCCAGATCCAATGTGCCGGTGCCAGAGCCGCCAACATCATTATACACCAGGGTTAGAGAAATAGAGGAAATGCCTGAAGTCTGATCTTCAACTATGATTTTGCCGTTTTCTATACGTGCTTCAACCGTAGTTGGAGTGATATTATTGGCGTCTGCGAACACATCTTCTATTCTGGTTAAAAGGGTGTCTAAAGTATCCGTACTCACATCTATGGTATAGATAAGGGACACACCACTGGGATTCAGGGCGGCATTTCCGCGATCCGTGCCTGAAATTGTTATTGTGTCGCCTGTTTCAATAGTTCCGGCTCCATAGATATCATCCCATGTGGTCGAACTGTTGATGTATATATTCCCACCTGAGGATTCCCTGCTGTTGGCCGTTTCAGAATAAATAATCTGATTATAATTCGTGTCAGAGGAGGAACGGCTCTGGCTTATGGTTAAATTTGCATTGCTTCCGTAGTCATCATGCGTAATGACTAACCGATCGTTTCCGTCCTTTGAAGCAGACACGTCAAGGCTGTGACGACCTGTTACCCCGCCGCTAAAGGTGCCGAAATCGACGCCTTTTCCGCCGGGTTCGAATATCTTTATTCCAAGTGTGCTGTTGGCGGTTCCATCTTTTATTATTATGCGGCCATCCTGTACAGTGGCGGTTACATCACCACCCGCGGCATTGTAGGCTGACACTATGGCGCTCAGTAGATCCCCCACGTCATCGTAGTCCGTGTCCGCCGTGTCTACCGTGAAACTGCCTTTCACGGCACTGCCGCCCACGGTATACCCGCTGAATTTAAAGACATCATTGGTAATAACACTGCTGCCGTTTATACCGGTTGCATCAAGTTTAGTAGTGGAAAGGATGGCATTTGTCCCGTCAGTCGTAAGCCTTTCGCTGCTCACAAGATTTGAAGTGGTTATCTCTCCGAAATTCAGATTTTTTCCTGCGGGTCCGGTTATGGTCATATCAAGTTTGCTGCTGCCGCTGCTTTTGTTGGTAAGGGCCAAATATCCATATGAATTTATGGCAGCGGTTACCTTATTATCGAAAGCGGATTCGATTGCCGAAAGTAATCCCTGAACAGTATCTTCGCTGGCGACGGAAACTGTGTAGCTCCCACTGACCGCCACCCCGCTTTTAGTATGTCCCGTAAAAGTAATGACATCATTATTTGCTATCCCGGCCAGGGTTCCGTCGCTGTAGACATTGTTCCATTTTGTATTGCTGTTAACTGCCGTGGTTTGTGCGGCATCGGTTGTGTTTTTTACATTACCCATGATGGCCTGGGTGTATTCGGTGTCAAGCTCGGAGTTAAGTGTGTTGACGATATTATCAATGGAGCTTCCGTTATCACTCCCGTCAAAAATAACTGCGGCAACTCTTCCTCCCTGGGAGATTGTAATGGTCTCGGCGTTGGACGCTCCTATACCCGCCCCAAGATCTATCGTTCCGGTTTCCTCTGCCTGGGCCGCTACCTGTGTTATATTAACCGCGTATTCTCCGGCAACAGTGTCATTTGTATGAGTTATATATTCAACATCTCCATCTGTTGTAGATCCCTCAGCGTTAAAAACCCGCTTGAAATCATTAAAATAGTTCTTCATTGCGGCCATAAATACATCATTATCAATGGCGAGCATACCGTCATTTGAGTGATCCGTATAATCTATTTGAGAATGAATCCCGATTAATGAAAGGGCGTTCATCGTGGAAGAGATTCCGCTTATGGAATTTGTAACGATACTGGTGAGGGTTGCCTTGACGGATCTAAGGGTAGAATCTCCCTGAAGAAGACCGGCTTTCTCTGATTCTTCATCATAGGCGAATTGCTCGTTAATGCTGATAATCACATCGTTATAGGTGTCAAGGAGACTCTGGATGGAGGATTTTATACTATTATAATCCCTGCCTATAGTGATCGTGACGGTTTTGCCCTGTTCAATAGTTTTTAAATTTAACGTTACTCCCGCGATGACACCATCCAGCAGATTACTCGAACTGGTTACGGATGTGCCGTCAACAATGATACTGGCATCCTGACCGGCTTTAACCTCCATTGTGTAACCTTCGGTTGAAGCGGACAGAGTCCCAAAATTTAGAGAACCACCGCCTTCGTTATTGGCAATAATATTAATGCTCAACCGGCTGTCGCCCGTCGTGTCGTCCTGTACCTGTATTTTACCGTTCGCGTCTATGGTGGCGGTGCCTGCCCCGAGCCCGAAGGCGCTCTCAATCTGTGTGAGCAGTTGTTGAACCGTGGCCGTTGTCATATCTGCAGGGTCAAAGGTGTCCGAAACAGCCACCCCGTTGTGGTCGGTACCGGTTATTTTAATTGTGTCGTCAGACGCGACATCGTTGCCCGGAACGCCTGTGGTATCTATCTGACCGATTGTGGTCGCAGCGTCTATAACACCGCCCCCCACCTTATTGTTCGCCGTATCACTCAGATGGACCTCATTAACATCGCCCTGGTCCCCCACGAGGATACCAAGGGTCTGCAATACATTGTTGGCATCAATAAAATTGGTACTGTTTTTTATCTTCAATCTGTAGGTGGTCACCCCGTCTTCGGTTGTTGAAACTACGGACGCCTCAACATTGGAACCGCCGGGGGCCGCGCTGTTTATGGCGCTCGCGATCTCGGTTAAAGAATCGGAAAGATCTATTGAAACCGTAAATCGATTGGGGTCAGCCGCCGCGCCTATGGTTACTGTCCCGCTCTGAGCGGTCTCCATGTCCAGCATGGACTTAACCGTAGAGGTGCTGCTGGAAAATGATTCGGACTGGACGCCATTACTTATCAGGTTTTTCACGGAAGTGGACCCGTCTGTGTAACTAAGACCACTCGATAAAATGTCCGTACCGTCAGCGCTCGCGTCAAAAATGGTAAAGGCGTCCTTTCCCGCGTTATCACTTGTCAATATAAGGCGGTAGCTACTGGGGGAGACGGTGAGGATAGAGGCGGTAACCCCTGAAACGTTAGATCCTGAGTTTAAGTTATTGACCTTATTCATGATATTCTGGAGATCGTCACCACTCTCAACTTCTACGGCCCTGCCATTGATTATGAAGACTCCTGACAGTCCCAGGGCGGCATCATAATCGGAAAAACTTTTGGACGATATCTGCCGGGCCTCCGCGACCGTTGAACTGGAATTCATCGTGATCGTATGAGTTCCCGGTCCCGCGGTGGTACCGGTTGTGACGCCAAAAAAATCCGATGCTTCGTATGTGGAGGAATTAGTGGTTAATGAAGATGTGAATACATTGAAGGCGTCACTGCTTGCAAGGGTCGCAGCCTGGGTCTTAAATGAGAGGAGCCTGGAGTTGATCGTCTGGAAGATCTCAAGCTTTTCCTCATATTCCGATTTCTGGTCTTCTACGAGGTCGACACTTCTATGTTCGATTTCGATCAACTGGTCAACCATTGTACGCCAGTCGATTCCGCTTGAAATGCCGCTGATGAGATTGGTGCTTAATGACATAATCTACTCCTTGAAACAAGCCTATGCCGGCAACAGGCAAATACTTCCCTTTGTAACATTAACTATCGGAAAAAATTGCCTAAAACTTTAGTGGTTTTATTATCTTATTAAGGATTTGCAAGATATCTGCCATAAAATGAAATATGTGGTTTAAAATTCTGAGAGCTTGGGAAAAACGGATTTTCAAGCAAAAGAAAAGCCCCCTTTCCGAGTATTCGGAAAGGGGGCTTAAGTTTAAGGTCTCTTTTATCTTAGTTTTCAGCATAAGGCTT
>JAFGIC010000264.1 GCA_016929815.1 Deltaproteobacteria bacterium | reverse complement strand
CCATTTCTGCCTTTTCGGAGCCCTCTTATGAAACTTCATTTAAACCCGGCAGCGAAACAGCCAAAAATCGTCATGCCGGACTCGATCCGGCATCCAGTCCCGCCGCGGATTCATGGATTCCGGCCTGCGAGACTGTGTCGCAATTCAAATTTGTTGAATGCTGACGTAATAATTTCAATCAGTTACAAAATGAAAAATCGACAAAATGGGTATTGCGACACAGTCTCTGCGCCGGAATGACGGCATTAGGATACTGCATCAATGGAAAAAAGTTTCGTTCTCGATCAAACAGGCCGAAGGCCGGCGGCGGTGCTGGTATGGAAGAAGGGGGCGTTGAACACCACAGGCGTCTATGCTGCACACTTAAAAAGAGGCCCCTGCGGCCCTGACTGCCTTTTTTTAAAACGCTAACATGTTACGACTCCTTAATTTTTTTACAAAGATCGAAGCGAAGTATTTCCACAAATCTGCAATTTTCAATATAAGGTTCCCATGAAACCCACACTTCTTACAGGTGAACATTTTATGATAGGCGATGTCGCCTGCGCCGAAGGCGCTCTGGCGGCGGGCTGTCGTTTTTTTGCAGGCTATCCTATAACACCGGCAACCGAGATTGCAGAACATATGGCTGAACGTATGCCCGAAGTGGGTGGGACGTTTATCCAGATGGAGGACGAAATCGCGGCTATAGCCTCAGTTATCGGGGCCTCATGCGCTGGAGTAAAAAGCATGACCGCCACATCCGGGCCCGGTTTCAGTCTCATGATGGAGAACATTGGGTTGGCCGTATCTACTGAGACCCCCTGTGTAATCGTAGACGTACAGCGTGCCGGTCCATCTACAGGTCTGCCTACTCAAGGCGCCCAAGGCGACATGATGCAGGTTCGATGGGGGGCACATGGTCACAATGAAATTATTGCCTTAGCCCCTTCATCACCTCAGGAACTTTTCTATCAAACCATTACTGCCTTTAACTTGAGTGAAAAATATCGGCTGCCGGCGATCATCATGACAGATGAAATGGTCGGACATTTGAGCGAACGGGTCACCATACCGGAGGCAAAGGAGATCAAAATTGTTTCAAGGGCAAGACCAAAAGGAAGGAAGGACCGGTTCAAGCCTTTTGAACCCGAGCACAATGGGGTGGCGCCCATGGCTATTGCAGGCGAGGGCTACAAAATTCATGTTACAGGATTGACTCACGACGAAAAAGGTTATCCGGTCATGACCGTTGAGACCCAGAATGAAATGATGACCCGTTTGGTTCAGAAGGTCCGCAGGAACCTTGACGACATTATAATGATAGAGAAATACCGGCTGGAGGATGCAGAAGTCGCCATAGTCTCCTATGGCGTATCAGGGCGCACCAGCCTGGCAGCAGTGGACGAGGCGCGAGAACAGGGCATCAAGGCAGGTTTATTGAGACTTGTCACGATCTGGCCGTTCCCGGAGGATACAATAAGAAAACTGTCGGAAAGAGTAAAAGCCATCGTAACCGTCGAGATCAACCTGGGCCAGATCCATCTTGAAGTTCAAAGATGTGCCGGAGGCAAGGCGCCTGTCTTCCTGGTGGGTCATCCCGGAGGCACTATAATTCCCCCGGAAAGAGTCATCGAAACCTTGAGGCAGATCGTTTGAGGGCAGAAACAATGGAAAGTCAGATCAGGAAACAATATCCAAGCCACCCTTTAGACTACCTCCTTCGCACAGACCGCATTCCACACATATGGTGCCCTGGATGCGGAATCGGGACGGCATTTTCCTCGTGTCTCTCTGCCCTGAAGGAGAGCGGGATTGATCTTAAAAAGACCGTAATGGTCTCCGGGATCGGCTGTTCCGGCCGTGGGGCAGGATATGTAAACCTGGACTCCTACCATACCACACACGGCAGAGCCATCCCCTTTGCGACCGGTATGAAACTGGCCAACCCTGAACTAAATCTGGTGGTCTTCAGCGGTGACGGAGATATCTTTGCCATTGGAGGCAATCATTTTATCCATGCGGCGCGCCGAAATGTGGATATGACGGTTATCTGTGTCAATAACCTGAACTACGGAATGACGGGGGGGCAGGTGGCGCCAACCACGCCCTATGGGTCCAAGACGACCACATCACCGGTAGGCAACCCTGAAGCACCTTTCAACCTCCCGCTATTGGCCTATGCATCAGGTGCTACATATGTGGCCAGGTGGACCATTTTACATACCCGTGATCTCATAGAATCTATTCAGGAAGCCCTTTTAAAGCCTGGTTTTTCTTTTATAGAGATCCTGGCTCCTTGTCCTGTCAATTATGGCCGGCGGAACAAGGAAAAACCGTTTGATACTTTGAAGTATTATCAAAATAAAACCATTATCAAAAACAACGCCCATCCCACAGAGCTGGACACTGATTTTGCCAAGGGGGTGATCCTGGGCAAGTTTTTTGACGTTGACAGGGAAACATTCTCTGAAAGGTATAACAAGATGTGCCGGCCCAAAGATCTGCAGGAGGAAGCAGGGGCAGAGAGGGTCGAATAGATCGACAATCATCAACCCCAGAGTAAGCCATGGCAAAAGAAAAAGAGGGCGCTACAAGGAAGGAAATATTAATAGCCGGATTTGGTGGACAGGGTATCATATTGGTCGGCCGCATACTCGGACAAGCAGCTGTCCTGGGTGACCATAAGGAGAGCACCCTTGTTCAGGCCTATGGTCCTGAAGCGCGGGGAGGTGCGTGTAGTGCACAGGTGATTATCTCAGAAGACACCATTCATTATCCCTATGTGAGACATCCTCACATCCTTGTGTGCCTGTCCCAATCAGGCTTTGACAGGTTCATCGACCAACTCAGTGAAGGGGGCGTCCTGCTTATTGATCAAGACCTGGTAAAACCCGGTAGTGTTGATGCTCCAATCTTTTCTATACCAGCAACGAGAATGGCGGAAGAATTGGGGCGAAAAATGATGGCAAACATTATTATGCTGGGTTTCATTACTGCTGTAACAGGAGTCGTTTCTGTTGAAGCAGGGCTCAATGCAGTAATCGGTTCCGTGCCAAAGGGCACTGAGGATGTGAATTCTGCGGCATACAGCAAAGGCTGCGATTACGGTTTTGCAGTGCTTAAGGGAAGAAAAAAGAAGGCTACAGGAAAGACAGGGGCCTAGATATGAAACGCCCAAAAAATCGCTTGCAGAGAGTTATCATTATCGGGGCCACGCCTGCGGGTATGGCCGCGACCACTAAACTGGGGGAATTAGGCATCCGTGTGACCCTCGTGGATTCTGAGCCGGATCTGGACCAAAAGCTTTCCAGGGAAGAATGGCGGCTGCCGTCAGGGATTCCCTTCAATTTTGCGAGTCGCCCCGGACTACTGAGAACTCTCAGAAACCCGTTTATCCGCTGCATTCTCCCGGCGAAGATCATATCGATGAAGCATACCGCCCAGGGCTTCAGCGCTCGAATAAAGCCCTTGCAGACATATATCGATCCAGATCGATGTACCTCATGCGGGCGCTGTGTAGAGATATGCCCTGTTACCCTACCTGACGGCGGTAAGCCTATCCGGATTGCCGGGCGCACGAGCCTCCCTGGGAGGGTTGTTATCGACAAAGGGCCGCAGCCGCCTTGCCAGGAAAATTGCCCCTTGGGGGTCAATGCACAGGGCTACATTGCCCTGACGTGTGCGGGCAGATTCAAGGAGGCCCTAGATCTTGTCCGGCGGGACAACATCCTGCCCGGGATATGCGGACGTGTGTGCACGCACCCCTGTGAAGACGTATGCAGGCGGGGGGAGCTTGATGCGCCCCTGTCCATAAGAGATATCAAAAGGTTTGTGGCCGATTACGAGATCTCTAGCAAGCATGAGCCGCTTATTCCTAACATTCAAAGAAGAGAGGAAAAAATCGCTATCATTGGCTCCGGTCCGGCAGGCCTTGCTGCTGCGGCCGACCTGGCCCGTTTTGGTTATCAGGTCACGGTATTTGAAAAAGAATCCATGGCAGGGGGGCTCCTCCGCTACGGTATTGGCCAGCATCGCCTTCCAAGGGCTATCCTCGACACGGAACTTGGCTATATAGAAAGACTCGGGATTGCATTTGAAACATCTCATCCGGTTGACCTTTCTTCAGACTTGGAAAAGTTGAAGAAAAACTTTGATGCCGTGATCCTGACCACAGGCGCCTGGGCCGACCGGAAACTCGGCGTAATAGGAGAGGATTTGGACGGAATCGAAGGGTGCATATCCTTTTTGAACCGGTTTTATCAGGGAAAGATAAAAAAACTTGAGGGAGAAGTTGCCGTAATCGGCGACGGGAATGCGGCCTTCGACCTGGCGCGCACGCTCAGACGTTTGGGCTCAAATGTTACGATTCTATCCTGGTTCTCTGAAGACGCTATCCCGGCTGATCCGGAAGAGGTCAATGGGGCAAAGGAGGAAGGGATCATCCTTAAAGATCGCACACAGGTTATCGGTTTTTCAGGCAAGAATGGCAGGCTGGAACATCTGATCTGTAAACCGACAGAACCGGGCACACCCGGTGCCGATGGCATCCCATGGCCGGTTATTATCCCGGATAGCAAACCCTTTGAAATAAAGTTTGATCAGGCCTTTGTCGCAATCGGCCAGACAGGACCATTCCTGGCGGAGGCAACCTATCCTGTTTTTAGCGTGACCGGAAACGGCTATATTGAAGTTGACCCGTCATTTCGCACAAACATCCCCCATGTCTATGCAGCAGGAGATGCTGTCACCGGCCCATCAACCGTAGTGGGGGCAATGGCAAAGGGGCGGGCCGCTGCCCTTTCTGTACACCGTAAGATAAGCAATGAAAATGTCCCGTTAGAAATACATTCAAGGCCTGATGATATAGAATTTACCGAGATTCCTACGGACATACCTTCGGTGGCACGGCCTAAGATGCCTGAAAGGCAACCTGCCGCAAGATGCAAGAGCTTTTCGGAGGTGTCCCTGGGGTTGAGTGAAGTACAGGCCCAATTCGAGGCCGAACGTTGCCTGCAATGCGGGATCTGCTCCGAATGCCTTCTTTGCACGGAAGTCTGCGGTTCAATCGGCGCCATCAACCATCAAGAGCAGTCTGAAGAGATCATAGAAAATGCAGGCGTAATCATTGTTGCTGATCCGGATGCGGCCCTTTCAATAAAAGGTGAAGATGTCATTCGGGCATACGGTCCCAAGGTGGCAAAGACAGAGGTAATGGCTATGATAACAAGGGGTTTTGCCGCTGCCGCCAATGCCATGAACCTTTTGGGAGGGTCTTTTCAACGGCCCAAAGGACGCGGGGTCTCTGTCCCGCTCCCTGATCCGGAGCTGTCCCCATTAATCCGTATCGGAGTTTTTGTCTGTAGCTGCAATGATTCGCTTGGGTGGCTCGGTAGCATGGACGAATATGTCAAAAGGTTAACGGATCAGGAAGATGTGGTCCATGCCGAAGTCATGCCCTCTGCCTGCATTCCGGAGGGAACAGCAAATATCCTGCGGACTATCCGGCAAAAAAGTATTACCCGCGTTGTGCTCGCATCTTGCGTATGCTGTCCGCTCGATTTCGTGTGCAGCGCTTGTACAGACCAGCGCAGCCGCCTGAAGGATGCGCTGTTCAAAGGATCTGGGGTCAGCCGGTCCATGGTGGAGACCTGTAATCTGAGGGGAGAGGTGCTCCGCCTGTTGAAAGATGATCCATTACTGGCATTAGACCGTTTTAAAGGGTTTATTCGAAGGGCCGTTCGAAGGGCAAGAAAACTGAAGGTCATTCCGACTCCGGCAAGGACCTATAATTTCGCCACTGCTGTGATCGGGGAGTCTGAATCAACCATCAACAGTGCCATGATTCTTGCCGAGGCAGGATTTGAAGTCCTCATGTTCGGGACCCATGATCACCCATTGACTTTGAAACTCGACCATCTCAATATCCACTGTTTTGAAGGCTCCTCGGTCGGTGGAATAAGCGGTACACTAGGCGATTTCCAAGTGTTTGTGGAATCCCGAGGTGTCCCCCAGATGCACCAGGTGGGTGCGGTCATTATTGGAGAAAGATATGAACGCATGATCCCTTACCGCCCCCAGGAAGGGACCGCGGGGCTTAAGATCTCTTTTTCCCAACAAAAACGCGGCATCCCGGGGATCCCTTCCCTTCTGCCCGGGACAACCTCTATGGCTGGACTTTTTCTGGCCAGTCCTTCGGGTATTCATGTTTCTGAGCGAAAAAAGGGGGCTGCGGCTGCTGTACTTGCGGCAGCAATCATGCCGCAAGGTCCCAGGGCGAGCCGGGGCTATACCGCTGTCGTGGATAAAAATCGATGCCGCGGTTGCGGACGCTGTATTAAGCAGTGTCCTTATCAGGCCATTACATTTCACAGAAATGACATTGGGGGCTGGTACGCGGAGGTGGATGAGGCCCTGTGTAAAGGATGCGGCAACTGCATATCTGTTTGTCCCACGAACGCCGCGGACAGCCCTTATCGTGACCAGACCAATCTTGAACAGATGCTGGTAGAGGTGCTGGTACAATGAAAAAGGGAAATGAAAAGATGCAGACTGACCTAAAGATTATCTTGTTTTTGTGTAATTGGGGACCTCATGCGGCTTATCAGACGCTTCAGGATACTGCATCACAGAT
>JAFGIC010000263.1 GCA_016929815.1 Deltaproteobacteria bacterium | reverse complement strand
GGAAAGGGGAGATGCCGAATACCAGGGCGAAATCCCCCACGACGTTGATTGCGCTGAATACGAACATCGTCAGGAGGGGCTTTTTCACCTCGCCGCTGGCGCGGAATATGGCGTTTGAGATGATGAGGATGTAGTTCGGTCCCAGGGCGAAGGCGAAGATCCGTAAGAAGGTCTCTCCGATAACCTTGATCTCAGGCGGAAAGCCCGCGGCTGCTATGATATCATGCGAAAAAGCAAGGCCGGCTACGGTCAAGGCCACGGCGACGATCAATCCGAAGATCAAAGACTGCTTGGCATTCGCCTGTGCACTGACGAAATCTCCCGCGCCGATATTTCGGGAGATAAGGGCGACGGTCCCGATGCTGATGGCATTGGCAACGATGATGAGCAGAAAGTAGAGCTGGTTGACGAAGCCTATTGCGGCCTGGACCTGGGGATTGATGAGTCCGGCAACGTAGATATCGGTGAACCCCACCATGAAGTTAAAGAGCATAATGAAGAGCATGGGCCAGGAGAGCCGCCAGATATGAACCCATAGGTTTCCTGCGGTTAGGTCTGCGGCGTTATTTTTCGGCTCTGAATTATTCATGGTAATGAAGGTATGATTAATTCACTGTACTCGTCAATATAAAAGGTGAGGTTGCTGTTCCTCGGGATGAAACAGTAACACAACCATTTGCTTGGGAAAAAATAGACCCCCAGGTCTTTAGTCTGCATTCTGCATGATAAATTCCCAGTTTATCAATTTGTCGAGCACTGCATTGACATAATCGGACCGCAGGTTCTGATAATCCAGATAATAGGCATGCTCCCATACATCAATAGTGAAGGGGGGCTTTTTACCCATTGTCAAAGGATTGTCGGCATTGGATGTCTTTATTACCTTAAGTTTTTCTCCGTCGAGAATAAGCCAGGCCCAGCCGCTTCCGAACTGGGAGGCGGCGGCGGACACCAGCTCCTTTTTGCAGGCATCTACGCTGCCGAAATATGCATCTATCTTTTGCTTTAGTGGGATGGGCGGCTCGCCCCCACCCTTAGATTTCATCCCCTGCCAGTAAAACGTGTGATTCCAGACCTGCGCGGCATTGTTGAAGATGCCGGATTTATCTGCCTTCCCTGATGTTTCGGTAATGATCTTCTCAAGCGGCATATCGGCATATTCTGTCCCGGCGACAAGTTTGTTCAGGTCATCCACATATGCCTTGTGATGTTTACCGTAATGAAAACCTATCGTATATGCCGTTATGACTGGCTCCAATGCATTCACGGCATATGGAAGAGCAGGCAATACAAAAGGAGATGCTGGTGCTGCCTGCGCAAACCTTGATAGCCCTCCCATGGCGAGCCATGTGGCACTGCCTGCGGATGCAATTAAGAAACTGCGACGATTGATTATACTTGATGAATTGCTCAATTCTGTTTTAATCTCTGAGGGTTTAATTCCCCGCAGCTCTGCTGCGAAAAGAATGTCTTTTTTGTGTAATGCCTTGTCAGCTCTGCTGCGAGGTAGTTTATTCATATTAACCTCCTTCGCAGGTAAATTATTGTTCTAACTCCAACTGCATGGACATGCTGCTACATGTATTTGTTTTCATTTTCAATAATATTCATTATCTACAGTTAAGTCCATGGGGTGTTTCCTGTATTTTACTGTTAAAAAATAACTCATTTCGTTTAAATTTAGCCATATATTCATCCTACCTCTGAAAGGTAATCAGAAATCCTTATACTTCCATTCCACAATGCTCGCTCAAGATTTGCCTCATATACTCAAGGTAAGTTACGGACTTTAAGCAAAGACAGGAAATATTTGATATAATAAAGAACAAAGTAAAACAGTTGAATGAAGGAGGTAAAAAGATGAGCGAAAACATGTTTCTTGAAAAGGTAGTCTCGGAGGGAATTTCACACCTTTCCTACATTATCGGGCATGGGGGCAAGGCCGCGGTCATAGACCCCCGGTGCGACTGCCGGATTTATATCGATATTGCCGCGCGAAATGGTGCGGAAATCACCCACATTCTTGAAACTCATCGAAACGAGGATTATGTGATCGGGTCGAAAGTCCTTTCAGAGCTTACCGGAGCGAATATTTATCATGGCAAGGCATTTGATTTCGACTATGGAACGCCGGTTTCCGAAGGGAACCGGTTTGAGCTGGGAGACCTCGAATTATCGGTGATTGAAACCCCCGGGCACACGCTTGAGAGCATTTCGATTGCGGTTCGAGATAAAGGCTTCAGTAACGACCCTATTGGGGTTTTTACCGGTGACGCGCTGTTTATCGGAAACGTCGGAAGAACCGATTTCTATCCGGATCGGCCGGAAGCTATGGCCGGCATGCTTTTCGACAGTATTTTCGGCAAACTGCTGCCGCTGGGAGATCATGTTCTTCTTTTTCCGGCTCACGGCTCCGGGTCAATCTGTGGTAGTGGTATGGCTGCAAGGGAATTTTCAACTCTCGGATACGAACGAATTAATAATCCGGTACTGCAGAATAAAGAACGTCAGAAGTTTGTTGATTATAAGGTCGCAGAAAATCATTATCTCCCTCCGTATTTCAAACAAATGGAAAAGCTTAACAAAGAAGGGGCGACACCGCATTTTGAAAACCTTAAATCGCTGAAGGCCTACAGGGCCGATGCGTTTGAGTCCGCATCAAAAGAAGGGATGAAGGTGCTGGACATCCGGAGCCCGGAGGCCCTTGCCGGTGCTTTCATTGAAGGCAGTTTAGCCATACCGCTAAACATGGTGCCGGCCTATGCAGGCTGGTTTCTGAACTATTCCAGGGACATCGGCATAATTTCTGAAAATGTCGGTGATGCCATCACCGCGAGTCGTTATTTGTTTCGCCTGGGGTACGATTGTGTAAAGGGCTATCTTGTAAATGGCCTGACCGGGTGGGAAACCAGTGGGCGCCAATATAGCCGAATTAATGCCGTCCACGTAAAAGAGCTCGTTAAGCGCATCCAGGAAAAGGAGGCATTTACCTTATTGGATGTTCGGACAAAAGAAGAGGTGCAAAGAGGGCGTCTGCCAGGAACTCTTCACATCTATCTCGGGCACCTTCCCAATGAGCTTGAAAAAATTTCCAAAGACCAGCCGGTCACCGCCTTCTGCGGCAGCGGCCTGCGAGCTATCATTGCCGCATCCATTTTGAAGCAGAATGGATTCAAACAAGTAGAAGTCAGTCTTGGATCCATGGAAGCCTGTGCCGCTCTCGGTTGTCCCTTAGAAATTTAATAGAGATATCCATTTAACGATCCAGGGTAATATGACAAGAAATGATTTATTTCCTTCACGGACATCCATTAAACCGTGGGCTAGGGGTTCGAATCCCTTCAGGCGCGCCAGCAAATTCAGGGACTTAGGCCGATATCGTTTAAGACCTTTTCTTATCTGGTTTTATATAATTGATCCTTTACTTCTTAAGTTTAATTGTGCCACGCATCTCCAAAGGCAGATGAACTCCATAATCTCTTGGCTTTTCGCCGATTGCCAGGCGGCAGAGATCACTCATAAACACAGGCTTTATACCCCTTTTTTCAACTTCTTCTGCTAGGGTCTCAAAGCAATGGGGACAATTAAAGACACATACATCTGCTCCGGATGCCGCCATGTCTTCCAGATTCATGTTTTTAATACGGGCGGCAAGCTCCTGGCGACCTTCTCTTGCCTGATGCATGATGGCGGCCCCGCAACACAGGGCCTTTTCGCCTGAATATTTTCTTTGAACCCTGTGGACGCCGATCAGATCAAATATCTTATCCACAAATAGATATTTATCAGGAGAAAGCCTCGAAGAACACGGGCGTTGATAAACGGCCTTTATATTAAGTGGTTCTATTGATGCCTTGAGTTCTTCAAGTTTATTGTATAGAAATTCAAAGAGATGCAAGGGTTTAAAAGGCACTTCAAGGCCGATGGCTGATGCATAGGAAGTAAACATGCCATAACATTCATCATGGGCGCAAATAATCTCTTTGATATTGTGCCTTGCGATATTATCCACGATCTTAGGGAGGAATTTTTTTGTTAAGGAGGGACTGCCTGTATGCAGATAGATTGCCTGGCAACCGAAATGCCGTTTGGATCCCATGTCTCCGGGCAGTGTGGAGACACCTTCAAAAAGCCTGCCCTGCACCAGAAAATATGCCAGTTGGGGGTCCCAGCACATATCAATCACAGGTTCGTCTATATTACGGATACTAAGATCTTCTGCAAGAGGGTCATAGGAGTCTATTAATGCCTGAGTAAAAGTTACCGGCACTGCGGTCATGTTTTTTTCTTCCAGGCGCTCCGAGATAAGAAACATGGGGTGATTCCCCCTTTTGCAGTATTCTTCGCAGGCATAGCAGAGGACACAATCCTTAAGCAATGAAGAATCCTGATAATCGATTATCTTTGCCATTTCAATCCCTGCACGATCTTTGTCCAGGTCCATGTACAGGCATTTGGTAAGGCAATAATAATCAGGGCAATTCAGACATCTATTCTTATCGAATTTTAACTCAAACATTTTTCAGGACACTGTGCTGCTGTATCGGGCGTCTCGTCATTTTCTTATTATGTTATCTCCCGGGATGGGTGTTAATTTGTCTCAACAGCAATGGTAACCGCCTTCTGGGTGGTTTCACTGAGCCTTTTAATGAGGGATTTCATGAGACCTTTCAAGCGAGGTGAGAGTTTCTCGTATTCTTTTAACAGGGCTTCGGTATCAAGCACCCCTACCTTTACGGGCCCATCAGCTACAACAGACGCGGTCCTTGCGCCACGGCCTGCCTGCCAGAGGATCATTTCTCCGAATATCTCTCCTTCCCTGAGTGTATCCACGGTAATGAGCCCCTTTGCTGTCATCTTTTTTACCTTAACCTTGCCTTTTAGAATAATGTAAACCCAGTCTCCGCTGGTTCCTTCCTTGATGATATAATCATTATCACTGTAATTTTCTTCTTTTGCTATGAATGCATAAGTAAATTCATCTACGGGCATTTGATCTCCCTCCTAAGGCATTAAGAAAAAGCCGAGGTCTTTTCTTGACGAGTCGGGCAATTCGGTGAATGACATGCCGAAAAAAGGCGCCCCCGGCATCTTGCCGCCTTTAATGGATACAATTTTAGCATGGAACTCCATGTCTTTCCCGTTGGGAAGGACAGTTTTAACAAAAAACTCATCCCCTGTTTTAAAAGGGTTATTGTTTAATTTGATATTTGTAATCTCCATGCCCACCCCTCCCAGGCTTATGTCCGTTATATATCCGGAGAGTAGTTTTTTTGCAGTGGAATTTATCTGCCTTCCTGTAAATCCTATCTCCATTTTTTTTCTGTAAAAACGTCTTTTTTTAACCCATACATCGGTTTCCACTATCTCTCTCAGTTTCTGCTTCCTGGTTGTCAGTTGAACCAGCATCTTATTCATCCTGACAAGCCGGTTCAATGCCTGGTTTGCAATATGTTTGATGACAGGGGGCATATCAGCATATTCTTTTGCAAGCATGTCCGGGTGCCAGACTTCAATCTCAGAATCCTCAAGAGTCCTTACGGAGGCTGATCTTCTATCTATCGTCTTTTTTAAAAACAGCATCTCCCCGATAACCTCGCCTTCGCCAATTGTAGTTATCGGTATTTCTATATTATCCGATTCTGTAAATATCAGGACTTTGCCTTTAACAATCTTATAGATAGATATTCCGTAATCGCCTTCTTTTATTACAAGCTCACCTTTGCGGTATTTTAAAAGATAGGCGTGAAAAACATCAATTTCTTGATCAATCATATTCAGATTGCACCTTTCACCTTAATATGCTGTGCCGGAAGGTCACTGCTAGGATTTATTCTCAAATATACCGGCAATTGTCAATAGATCATCTATCTGATTGAAATTTATTATTTTAAATTAACATATTATTAATCCTTTTACAAATATCATTTGAACTCTTTATGTTTTTCCCTTTAATTTAAGTTACAGGGATAGAGTCCATAAAAGAATCTATAATAAGGACAATATCTGCCGTAATTAATTTAAAAAAGATTTGACTTTATAGATTTTTTTTGAAATTATATTAAATAATTTTTCAGCAAAAAAGGAATTTTTTACGATATTATGAAGAAGAACATTGTCCACATTATCGGTTTATTAAGGGTAGCGTCGGTATTGGTACCGGCTCTACTTAGGTTAGAGGTATAACGCCGGGCCTGATAATGGGGTAGTGTTTTAAAGAGAAATTTTCTAAAATCCGTTATCAGGCAGAGCTGATAACGGATTTTTACTATACGGTTAAAGGAGTTAAACGCATTATGGATCGAGTAATCTTTTTTGATACGACACTTCGGGACGGTGAACAGTCTCCCGGCGCCAGTATGAATGTCGCTGAAAAACTCCGTCTTGCGTCCCAGCTGGAAAAGCTGGGTGTTGACATAATAGAAGCGGGCTTTCCGGCTGCATCCCAGGGGGATTTTGAGGCGGTGCAGGCCATCAGCGCCAAGGTGAAAAATATCCAGGTTGCTGGCCTTGCAAGGACATCAAAGGATGATATAGACAGGGCCTGGGGAGCTGTTAAGGATGCTGTACATCCGAGGATACATACCTTTATCGCGACCTCCGACATACACATGAAGCACAAGCTCAAGATGGAAAGGGATGAAGTAATTAAAACAGCCGTGGAATCGGTAAGGTATGCCAAGGGATTTACGGATAATGTAGAGTTTTCAGCCGAAGACGCATCCCGCAGCGACAGGGATTTTCTTTGTAAGGTTATGGGGGCCGCTATAGAAGCGGGCGCAACGACGGTCAATATACCGGATACCGTAGGGTATGCCCTGCCCAATGAATTCGGTGAACTGATTACCTATATAAAGGATCACACCCCGAATATACACAAGGCGGTTATAAGCGTTCATTGCCATAATGACCTTGGACTGGCAACAGCAAATACAATAGCGGGCCTTATGGCAGGCGCCAGGCAGGCCGAGGTTACCATCAACGGCATAGGCGAGAGGGCGGGAAATACCTCCCTGGAAGAAGTTGCCATGAGCATACATACCAGGAAGAGCATACTGAATCTTGATATAGGAATAAATACGTTAGAGATATGGCCTACGAGCCGCCTTGTCTCGATGATTACCGGCATTATAGTTCAGCCCAACAAGGCCATTGTAGGCGCTAATGCCTTTGCCCATGAGGCGGGCATTCATCAGGACGGCGTGCTTAAGAACCGCATGACCTATGAGATTATGGCGCCTGAGATAGTCGGCCTTACATCAAACCGCATGGTCCTGGGCAAGCACTCCGGAAGGCATGCCTTCAGGGATAAGCTTGAGTCCCTGGGTCATGACCTGACAAAGGACGAGATTGACAGGCTTTTTACAAAGATGAAGGATCTTGCGGATAAGAAAAAGGAACTGGTAGATGAGGACATCGAGGCCCTTATAGGGGAGGAAATACTTCGAATCCCTGATATATATGAACTGGTATATCTTAATGTTGTGAGTGGAACCGTAACGATTCCTACCGCCACGGTTATACTTAAAATCGACGGAAATGAGGTGCAGAGTTC
>JAFGIC010000262.1 GCA_016929815.1 Deltaproteobacteria bacterium | reverse complement strand
TTGAGCCATGAGTCATGCCGAATCTCAAGGGTGTGTCTGATACCCGAATTTAATAAACCGCAGAACCCCCTGAACAGGCTCTCGTCAAAGATAAGATTGGGAGGCAGCTGTATGAGTATTACACCCAGTTTTTCTCCAAGCCCTCCTACTGCTTCATATAGACGCTTAAGCGGCTCATCAGGGTCTTTAAGCCTTTTCGTGTGTGTTATATATTTGCTGGCCTTGACGCTCCACATAAATTTATCGGGTGTCCTTGCCCGCCAGTTTTTAAATGTCGTGGGGTTGGGCAGCCGGTAGAAGGATGCGTTTAGTTCAACGGTGTCGAAATGGTCTGTGTAGTATTCCAGCCATTTTGACTGAGGCAGACCCGGAGGGTAGAAGACATCCTGCCAGTGTTTATACATCCATCCTGATGTGCCTATTCTTATTGAGATGTGTTCTGCCATATTTTGAGTAACCTTTAATGGCCAAAAACATATTCACCGCAGAGACGCTGAGTTCACAGAGATGATTTTAAGGTAAAAATCTAACATATCTCTGTGCGCTCTGTGTCTCTGCGGTGAAATAAATTGACCCTGTCTAGAGACCCCTTAATGCCGTAACTATCGGGACCCTGGATGCGCGCACAGCCGGGAACAGGCCCCCCAGAAATCCCATTAACACGGCGAACAGCATACCTTCCAGCATGAACTCAGGTGTAATCATAAACGAAAAGGAGAGCTGAGAGAAGCTCTGCCAGTTCATTGTTGAAGCGGCGCTGTTGTTTATGGGCAGGACAAGAAGTATGCCGACGACGCCTCCTATAAGGGATATCAATATGGATTCAGTTACAAAGGATATGATGATGTGCCTGGTACGAAAGCCCAGCGCCCTTAATGTGGCGATCTCTACCGACCTGGCGCTCACAGCCGAATACATGGTGTTGATGGCCCCGAATATCGCTCCAACGGCCATGACTGATGCGACAAGAAAACCCAGCACTCTGATGAGTATTGCCACGCTTTCCGATTGCTTGGCATAAAAGTCGATCTCACGTTCAACGGACAGGGTAAGCTGAGGATCAGTAGAAACGCTGTTCTTAAAAGATTCAAAGGCATCTTCCGATGTAAGACGGGCAGTCACGGACTGGAATATATTCTGAGGCCGCTTATAGGTCTGATTGAGGTTATTGGCATCACACCAGATCTCCGAATCAAAGGCCGAGCCGCCCGCGTCAAACACCCCTGCGACAACCCAGCTCGATCCGCCGAAGAGGACCGTATTCCCAAGCTGAAATCCCGAGTACAGCTGTGATGCCCTGCTTCCCACTACCAGTTCATTCAGCCCGGGGTTCAGAAAACGTCCTTCAATAATCCTTATATTGTCCCTCACCTGAAGAACATCTTCGGATACACCGCGCACCTGCGCATTCGCATCAGTGCCCGTCGATTTCATGGGAAAGGCAGCCACCACAACCACCTCCGAACTCACGAGCGGAAGGCCCTGGCTGCTCCTTTCAATTCCGTCGATATCCTGAAGTATCCTTATCTGATCCAGTGATACAGCACTCTCCATCTCGGATGTCGCCCCTCCCCTCAACATAATCACGTTTTGAGGAGACCCTGAGCTGACAAGGGTCTTTTGAAAACCATGTGCCAGGGCCAGAACGGCAATAAACACGGCCACAACGCCTGCGATGGAAACCACGGCCACGATCGTGGATGTCCACCTTTCAATAACACTACGCAGGTTATACTGGAAGGGGATAGCCATTATCACACCCTCCTCAGTGCGTCAACGATCCTGAGACGCATTGATTGAACGGCAGGGATGATCCCTGCCGCTAACCCTATCAGCACGGAAATGGATAACCCCAGTAGGATATTCCTTGAACTCAGATAAAACACGGGCAGGAATCCGCCCGTGGGATCGCCCTGCATTGCAAAGAGCTTTGCCATAAAAAGGCCGATGCCTCCGCCGGCAAGGGCAATGATAAGTGATTCGGCCAGTACCATGAAAAGTATTCTTTTGCCGCCAAACCCGAGGGTCTTCATGATGCCGATCTCTCCTGTTCGCTCCCTGATGGACATTGCCATGTTGCTGCCCGTGATCAGCAGCAGCGTGAAAAATACGACACCTCCCACCGACATAAGCAGGACCTTGATATTGCCGAACTGCCTTATGAAGGCCGCAGTCCACGCCTTCTCCGTTTCAGTTACTGTTTCATATGGTGAATTTGCGAACATATCGTCAATCTCATCGGATATCGCCTCAGCCCTGCCGGGATCGCTTACGTGAACGTAGTACCAGCCGACATATCCCCTCATGAGATCGGACTTCTCGTCAAGATATTTGTACTGGAACCAGAATTGCGAGGTGTCGTCACTGGCCCGTTTTCCCTGAAATACACCCCGCAGATTGAATTCCCATATGCCCTGATGAATAGTGCCCTTTAAAGGTATTCGGTCTCCTATCTTCCAGCCGTATCTTTCCACAAGGTTCTGTCCGGCAATGCAGCCTTGGCGGTCCTCAACAAAGGCCTTCCACTGTTCAGGGGGAATAATAAATTCAGGGAACATATCGTTCCAGGTCTCGGTATCCACGGCAAACTGGACAAAGAAATTACGCTCGTCCTGATACACACCACCGAACCATGAGCCGTATGAGACCAGGTCAATGCCGTCAATCTGTTTGAGCTTTCCCCTGTAGGAATATGGAAGCGGCATGATTAATGATATCTTATTCTGAACCACCAGCCTGTCTGCGCCGGCAATCTCAATGGGCAGATAAAAGGCGTCATAGATGATGGCAAGAATCCCGAAGAGGAAAAGGGCAACAGCAAATGAACAGACGGTCAGGATCTTTCTTATCCTTTTCCGCCGGAAATTCATGAGTATCAGAGACACCGCGTTCATTCACACACCACCTTTGAGGATTCAATAAGAACGCCCTTTTCAAGATGAAGGGTTATATGGGCCTGACAGGCAGCAGCAGGATCATGGGTAACCATCAGGATGGTTTTATTGAAATCCTCCACAAGCCTGCTCAAGAGCTCCAGTATTTCATTCGCGCTTGTCCTGTCAAGATCGCCCGTAGGCTCATCGCACAACAGGAAGGTCGGGTCGGACACGATTGCCCTGGCAATGGCCGTCCTCTGCTCCTGGCCTCCGGAGAGTTGCCTGGGGAAGTGGTGCATGCGGTCCTCGAGCCCTACAATAGATAGGGCCGCCTCCACGTGATCGCGTCGCTGGGCCTTTGAGAGACCTGTCAGGAGCAACGGAAGCTCGACATTCTGAAAGGCAGTCAGCACAGGTATGAGGTTATAGAGCTGAAATATGAAGCCCACATGCCGGGCCCGCCAATCCGTGAGTTTGCTGCCTGATATCCCGGTGATCTCATCGTTGTCCACCACAATGCTCCCTGATGTGGGCAGGTCCAGTCCGCCGATCAGGTTTAAGAGGGTTGTCTTGCCCGATCCGCTCGGGCCCATGAACGCTACGAATTCTCCCCGGTCTATGTCCAGGTTGAGATTTTTAAGGACCTCAATGGATTCATTGCCCCTTGTGTAGGTCTTAAAGAGGCTGCGCACCTGAATGAGTGAGTCTGATTTGTTGTCGCCGTTTACATGGACCATGGTTTATTGCCCCTGTTGGTGTTCATCATTGGAATCGATAGCTCGATTAAATCCCCTAAAAGGATAAAATCAATATATTTAATGATTAGACAGGATTAACAGGATTTACATGATATTGGTTTTCCTTTTTTCCGGAAGAAAAAAGGAAATATCCATCCCGCTTTCAGCGGGAGAAAATAATCTTTCAGGTTATCTTCCTCGCAGAGGCATATACTTGTTGCCCTTCATAAGTAACAGTAAAAAAATCTTGTACATCCTGTAAATCCTGTCTATTAATTCACCTTCACCTTCATCCCATCCTTAAGACGTACAGAGGGATTATCAACAACCTTATCGCCGGCGATCAGGCCTGACAGGATCTCCGTGACATCATTCTTTGATTCGCCTGTACCGATCTCGCGTCTTTCTATCACGCCTCCGTCATATACATAGACATAGGCCCTGTCGCTGTCGCGTAAAACAGCGCTGCTTCTTACCTCCAGCTTCGGTTCATCCGCGTCAATATTCTGTTCCTCTTCCTCCAGAAATGCCACCTTTACACCCATGTCCGGTAGGATCTTCGGGTCCAGGGCATCGAATATTATGCGCACCTTTACCGTGGCCTTCTGGCGGTCAGCCGTGGGGATGACCGTCCTTACGGACGCAGGGATCTTCCATTCCGGATATGCATCAAGTGTAGCCGTTACCCTTTGCCCTACAGTTACCCTTGCGATATATGACTCATTGATATCCACCTCTATCTCAAGGGAATCCATGTCAACTATTGTGGCGATCCCTGTCCTTGTGTATCCGCCCCCTGCGGACACCGGGGAGATCATCTCGCCGATCTGAGCGTCCTTGGATACGACTATTCCGCCAAAGGGGGCCCGTATTGTATAGTTGTCCAGGTTCTGCGCATAGACTCTTACCCTCGCCTCTGCCGCCTCTGTCTGCTTCAGCGCGGATTCAATACGAGCCTTAAGGCTTTCCAGGGTGGTCCGGGCCGTGTCTCGTTCCTGTTCACTGACCATGCCTTTCTCAAAAAGGGTCTGCAAACGTTGAAGATTGCGTTCCGCCTCATCCCTGTTTATCTTGATTTCTGCCACTGCGGCCTCTGCTGCGGCAGCTTCCGCCCTTGCCACTTCAAGCTCCTGTTTCGCGTCGGTAGAGTCCAGCCTGGCAAGAACCTGGCCCTTTTCAACCTCCATACCTTCCTCGACAAACAGTTCCGTGACCCTGCCCGTGATCTTTGCCGCGACTGTAGCACGCTGTCTCGGTGTAACATAACCGCTCGCGTTCAAAACAGGGGACTGCTGCCTGCCTTTCGCCTGCCGTACCTCTGTGACAGTTACTGCCTCCACCCTGTTTTTCGACCACAGGAACCACCCTGCAATAACGGCAATAATAAAAACCGTGACAGACAAAAAGGTCTTCCAACCTTTTGAAGATGACCTTTTAAGGTCCCTGTCAATCTTAAGCCTGTTCAGGTCAACTGAGGTTTTTCCTGGTTCGCTCATAACAATCGGACTCCTTCACAAATTGTTTATTCAGTGATTATTGGTGATATTAACAGGATTTAAATAATTTTTCATTGTAAAAGACAATATAAAAATTATCTCTTTTGCGGGAAAAAGGCAACCAGCGGCAGCCCCAGCAGGGGCATAAGGGCCACGCCCGTCAATACGCTGTGTATGGAATAGATATCGGCAAGTTTGCCTATTATCGGGGATATTATCCCACCTACGCCGACGGCAAACCCCATCATGAGGCTTGCCGCCATTGATCTGCCGCGTGGCGCAAGTATCTGGGCCAGGGCCACACCCAGGGGCATGGCAGCCAGGATTATGGCCCCCGCGAAAAACGCCCCCAGATAAACCCAGTTGCCCTGAAGCCTTAAAAAAATCAGGAGTAGCGGAGACATGGCGCCGAAGATGAAATAAAACACCGGCCTGTATCCTATGCGGTCCGATATATGTCCGGCAGCCATACCGCTGATGGAGCCGGCCACTGTAAAGACGGATATCATGACCCCTGCGGAAAAAACAGAATAGCCCTTCTGCACGAAAAGTACCGGTATGAATGTATTGAAGGACTGTCCTATGATCGCCCTTAACACCATCACCAGCCAGATGCAGACAACCGTCTTCCAGACGGGACCAAGGCTTTCCCTTACAGATCCCCAAAAACCTATGCGCCGCAGACCCTCGCTCCGGGGGACCGGCACGATCAGGTACAGATACCAGACCACTAAAAACCCGAATATCGTGATCAGAGGCATGGCGTTCAGTCCGAACCGTCCTGCATACCACGTTATGAATAACGGTCCCAGGCCGAATGCCAGGGTTCCGCCGGCATTGAATACGGACATGGCAAATCCTGCCTTGTTCCCGGAATAGAGAGGCACCATCCCCGTGACAGACGGGTGAAACATGGATGACCCAAATGACCCCAGGGCCACAAAAAGAAGCAGGGACCGGAAACCCGGGGCGTTCCCAGAAAGAGGGATAAATATTATGGGCATGAGCACGCCCAGTATGATAAAGGCGCGTGTGTCATATCGGTCCGCCAGGTAGCCCACAGTGGGCTGTACTATAAAGGACAGGAAGAGGCTCGTCCCTGATATAATACCTATCTGTGTCAGAGACAGCCCCATCTTTTCAATAAACAGAGGATAGAGCGGGCTGATAAAAGAGCTGTAAAAGTCGCCCGTGAAATGCACCAGTGTCAGGGCGAATAATATCTTTATATTTGCCTTGGTGTTTATGGTCATCTGCTAGTTGTTGTCCGATTTGAACACCGCGACGAATGCGCTCTGGGGTATGGAAACGGAGCCAACCATCTTCATACGCCTCTTGCCCTTTTTCTGTTTTTCAAGGAGCTTCCTCTTTCTTGTGATGTCTCCGCCATAGCACTTCGCGGTGACGTCCTTCCTGAAGGGCGATATAGTCTCCCTGGCGATGATCGTACCCCCTATAGCGCCCTGGATGGGTATCTTGAACATGTGCCGGGGTATCTCCTCCTTAAGCCTCTCGCATGCGTGAATGGCCCTCAACCTTGCCCTGTCCTTGTGAACAATCTGCGAAAGCGCGTCCACCTTCTCGCCGTTGACAAGTATGTCGAGCTTGACAAGTTCGTTCTCCCTGTAATCAAGGATCTCGTAGTCAAAGGAGCCGTATCCCTGCGTCACGGTCTTGAGGCGGTCATAGAAGTCATAGAGTATCTCTGCAAGCGGCATATCAAAGAGGATCTCGATGCGGCCGGGTGTAGGATAATTGAACCTGGAGTTCTCTCCCCTTCGCTCAAGGCACAACTCCATAACGGCGCCCATGTACCTCTCTGGGATGAGGATACTGGTCTTTATATAGGGCTCCAGTGACTTTTCTATGGTGGCAGGTTCAGGATAATATAACGGATTGTCCACAGATAAGGTTTCTCCGTTTGTGAGAACAAAGTGATACTCAACCGATGGCACCGTCATGATGATCGACTGATCATATTCCCTTTCAAGCCTTTCCTGGACGATCTCCAGGTGCAGGAGACCGAGGAACCCGCACCTGAAACCCAAACCCAGGGCGGCAGATGAATCCTTCTGATATACAAAGGCCGCGTCATTGAGCTTGTATTTCTGCAGTGCGTCCGCAAGGTCTTCATAGTCTTCCGATGACACGGGGTATATTGAGGAAAACACAACCGGCTTTGCCTGCCTGAAGCCTGCCAGGGGTTCCGGTGCTGGCTCGCTGTCCAGGGTTATGGTGTCTCCGATATTGACATCGCTTACCGTCTTTATTCCGGCAATAATATATCCGACCTGCCCGGCAGACAGGGATTTTGCAGGCTCCCTCTTCAGCCGGAATACCCCCACCTCCTCCACCTTGTATCTCGCCTTGTTTGACATCAGCCTTATAATATCTCCGGGCTTGACGCTTCCGGTAAAAACCCTGCAGCTGACGAAAGTACCCCTGAAGGAATCATAATTAGCGTCGAATATAAGCGCCTTAAGGGGCGAATCAAGGTCCTCCTCCGGGGGAGGAATCCTTTCTATTACCGCATTAAACACGTCATCAATCCCTATGCCTTCCTTTGCGGAGCACAGGATGACATTGTCCGAATCAAGGCCAAGGTCTATTTCTATCTGCTCCTTTACCGACTCTATGTCCGCTGACGGCAGATCTATCTTGTTTATTACAGGCACGACCGCAAGATCATGCTCCATGGCCGCATAGAGATTCGCAAGGGTCTGCGCCTCCACGCCCTGTGATGCATCCACAAGGAGCAGGACCCCCTCGCATGAGGCAAGTGCCCTGGACACCTCATATGAGAAGTCCACATGCCCGGGTGTATCAATCAGGTTGAGTTCAAAGTGCTCTCCCTTGCTGTTTGTATAGGGCAGGGTTATGGCCTGGCTTTTTATGGTTATGCCCCTCTCCCTTTCGATATCCATGTTATCCAGTATCTGGTCACGGAACTGGCGGTCCTCCACAAGACCCGCACTCTGAATCATGCGGTCTGCGAGGGTGGACTTTCCGTGATCAATATGGGCTATGATGCTGAAATTTCTTTTATTTGACATATGTGCCGTTCTAATAACACCTTAAAATTATAAAATCTTGAATCCCATGGGGGCTTATTGTTTTATTAAAAAAGGCTCAAGGCGAAGGGCGCAAGGCACCTTAAATTTCATATTTGAAATTTGAGATTTGAAATCTTAAGGCTTCAGCCTTTTACCTTCAACCTTAAGCCTGTCAGGGCTGAAATCTCCAAAATCCGGAATGAATTATAGGTTAAATCGTATAAATCGTCGAGGAAAAAATAATGAGCCTTTGATATGTGTCCCGTCCTGTTAATTTAGCCTGGCAATTATCACCCATATAATAAGCACGATACAGATGCTTAAAAATATCGCCGCGGAGTCAAGATCCTTTGCCCTGCCGGATAATTCACGGCCTTCCTCCCCTGCACTGTCAACAATCGACTCTATGGCCGAATTCAACAGTTCCGCTGAAGGGATAATAAAATAAATCCCGATAAGGACAGCCCTCTCTATGGCCGAACGGCCCAGCCATCTCCCCAGGGGCACAAGGTATAGCGAAAGGCGTTTATGATCCGTCGAATCCCTCCGGTATTGCTGCCGTCAAATGAAAGCCTCTTTATCTTATAAATTCAATAACCGTTATCTCGGGTAATGCAAGAAACCTTATAGGCGGTCCCCATGTCCCCGTTCCCCTGCTTACATAGAGGCATGAACCATTTCCAAGGTCAAAGAATCCGTCCGTGTATTTATAAAACAGAGATACAACCACTGTAAAGGGAAATATCTGCCCCTTATGGGTATGCCCTGAAAGCTGTATGTCAAACTTACCTATGCTGCCCTTCTCTATCCTTGGCTGATGCTTTAGAAATATATTCAGATGATCAGGAGCGAATTTTTCGACAACTTCATGCTCTGCCGCATCCTGAGAACCGCCAAAGGTCTTACCCGATGGGTCATCAACAGCGGCAATATTGATAAACCCGGCTACATCAACAACCTCGTTTCGAAGCATCCTGAACCCTGCATTCTCAGTAAACTCAGTGCTTTCTTTTATGCCCGATATGAATTCATGATTTCCAGGCACAGCATACTTTCCATAGGGGGCCTTGATGCCCGCAAAAAGCCTTTGGATCTCCTCCTCGTTTCTTATTCCCCTGTCGAACAGGTCCCCGGAAGACACAAGCAGGTCAGGCTTAAGATTCTCTATTATGCCTGTTATCTTCCTGGCCGGTCCCAGGCCGTTTACCGCGCTGAAGTGCGTATCTGCAATCAGGACAACTCTAAGCATGTCAACGCCGGGCGGCAGTTTGGATGTCTTCAGCCCTATCCTTTCGACAATTATGTACCCCGCCTCAAACCGGCCGTATATATTTATGGCGGCTATTATTAAAATAACCGCGAAAAATGTCATCCTGGCCTGCGGCATATAATTTAAAAGGACTGGGGAAAATATCCTTGAGGAGACAGAAATGACAACCTGATATACATCTATGAGCAGGTATATTGAAAAGGCCAGGAACAGTATCCCCATCCAGAAATAGGAGATATGTGCTAAGACCGTATTGAAAACGAGCGTATCATTACCTTCGATTAAATGGAGTATGATCGGGGAAAGCAGGAGAAAAGACAGGACTAGTATAATCACAACATGTCCCCATGGCCCGGGATGAAAGGCGTTGACGGCCTTTCTATAGAAATAAAAATGGAGAAGCCCATAAAGGGTAAGGAATGCTGTCATAAATGCAATCATAGCAGGAAATCTGTTCATATAGCGCCTTCATGTATTCTTGCATGATCTTATATTTGAATGCCTGGAAATAGTCAATAAGGCCTTCTCCTGCGCCATAGATGTTGACATTTAGCCTGCTAAAGATAGAATAAATCTTAATAAAAAGAGAGAATGCTTATTTCATGCTTGATCAAATAAAGGAGGCGCCCGACATGGAAGACAGGATCAGGATCATTGAGGGAGATATCACAAAAGAGGAAACGGATGCCATTGTAAATGCCGCCAACACGACCCTCCTGGGCGGCGGAGGCGTGGACGGCGCCATACACAGGGCCGCAGGACCTGAGCTTGTGGCTGAGACAAGAAAGATCGGTGGATGCCCCACCGGCGAGGCCCGTGCCACCAGGGGATACAGACTCCCCGCAAAATGGGTAATACATACTGTCGGGCCTGTATGGGCAGGCGGCAACAGGAATGAGGACAATCTCCTGGCGAACTGTTACAGGAACAGCTTCAAGGTTGCAAGAAAACTTGGCGTGAAGACAATCGCATTCCCTTCCATAAGCACCGGCGTCTACATGTTCCCCCTTGAAAGGGCCACAAGGATCGCCCTTGAGGAAACGGGAAAGGTACTTCAAAGCGACAGGGAATTCACAGATGTAATCTTCGTTTGCTTTGGTGAAAAGGTTTTAAATGCCTATCAAAAAATCTATAAAGAGGTATTTCATTAATAATAAAAGATGTCATTCCGCAGCAATCGGGAATGACATCTTTTATTTATCGGAAATTTTGCTTCCAGTCCCTCTAATCCCTATTGCTGCGGAACCCTGTTAGGATCAACGGAAATATTGATCTCCACACGGCGGTTCATTGCCTTGCCTTCAGTGGTTTCATTGGAGGCGATCGGCATTGTCTCACCGTATCCCGTGGAGGAAAGGCTGGCGATATTTATATTCTTCCCCCTCAGATAATTCTCCACTGATTTTGCCCGTTTCTCCGAAAGTGTCTGGTTGTATGACTCTGCTCCGTCGGAATCCGTATGACCTTCCAGCACAACAATATTTTC